>NZ_JAPJZK010000001.1:3742864-4042924 GCF_026309355.1 Spartinivicinus marinus | reverse complement strand
CATATAATCAGGCAAACGTTGCTTCAAATATGCCTCAAGCTCTCTTTGTAACATTTGCTGGCAAATATCACTATCATTACCTATAACAAGGTAAGCGACAATTTTCTTTTCATCTCCATCACTACCATAAATAACTACTACTGAATCAGACACCCAATCATGCAAATTCAGTTGTGTCTCAATTTCACCTAGCTCAATTCTATAACCACGAATTTTAACTTGATTATCAATCCGTCCTAAAAACTCTAAATTACCATCCGGAAGCCACCGAACTCTATCACCAGTGCGGTACATTTTAACATCACCAGTGCTTTTAAGGTCAGCATATGGATCTGCAATAAATTTTTCTGCTGTTAATTCAGGACGTCCTAAATACCCTCTTGCAACCCCATCACCGCCAATATATAACTCACCAGGAACACCAACGGGAACTAATGACTGATATTGATCCAATACATATAGTTTAGAACCTGCTGTATTACTGCCTATAGGAATTGAGTTATAAGATATATTATCAGGGATAATATAATAAGTAGATGCAATAGTCGCTTCAGTAGGACCATAGATATTAACTAATTGGCAATGTTGATTAGCCAGACTAGTTGCCCATGCTTTGGCAAAATCTGCGGGTAATACATCACCTCCTACAATGACACAATGCAATTTAGCTTGTTGCCAAAACTCAGTATCATTGACATAAGGTAATAATACTTCTTTCGCATATAGTGGTGGTAAATCAATATGTGTTAGCTGGCTTTCAATTAATAATTTTGCAAATTCCTTATCAGTCACTAACCCTTTATCATGCAAATATAAAGTGGCACCAGCTAAAAAACTAACAAAAAACTGTTCAGTTGCAGCATCAAACCCAATATTAAAAAACTGTAACACTCTATCTTCTGGACTTACCTGGTAAGCTTTAATCACCACATTAATATGATTAACTAGCGATTGATGCTCAACCATAACACCTTTCGGCAATCCAGTAGAACCTGAGGTATAAATTAAATAGGCTAAATGGTGACTAGCTAGATTAATTGCTTCTGGATTAATATTATTTTCTGGATAGTTTACCAGCAGCTGTTGTAAATCCTGCTCATCAATACAAACTACATGTTGATGGTGACAATCCAGTTTATCTAATAACAACTTATTAGTAATCAATTGTTTAACACCAGAGTCCTCCAACATATAGTTTAAACGCTCATCAGGATAGGTTGGGTCAAGCGGCAAATAAGCACCGCCGGCCTTCAAAATTGCTAAAATAGCAATCATTAAATCAATTGAGCGTTCAAGGCAAATTGCTACTATATTATCAGGCTTAACTCCCTGTTCAACTAGGTAATGAGCCAGCCGATTCGCCATTTTATTTAAAACAGCATAATTTACACTTTGCTTACCATACACTACAGCCGTGGTGTCAGGATACTGATTTGCTATTTGTTCAAATAACTGATGAATGCAAATAGGCTCATCATTATTTAACAGTGTTTGCTGCTGATGTATATTGAGTAACTGTTGCTCCTCAAAGTTTGTTAAAATTGGCAACTTAAATACAGACTGACCTGGCCGTGCAGTAGCAAATGTCATTATTTTTTCAAAACGACGGGCCATGTTTTCTATAGTTGATTCATAAAACAAGTCAGTATTATACTCCCAGCACAAACTGAATTTACCTTCTCTTTCCACCACATTCAGGGTTAAGTCAAACAGTGATGCTGTCAGTTCCATCGGTTCACTGGCAATGCTCAATCCACTAAACTGTAAGTCACTGCGTTGGTTATTCTGTAATGCCAGCATTACTTGAATAACTGGGTGATAGCTTAAACTACGGGCAGGCTGTAAACTTTCAACCAAATGATCAAATGGTACTTGTTGATGGGCATAGGCTGCTAAGGCCGTCTGTTTACATTGATTTAGTAATTCATTAAAGCTTAGTTCAGTAGATAAATCACAACGTAAAACTAAGGTATTAACAAAAAAGCCGATTAATGAAGCTATTTCTGCTTGCTCACGATTGGCAACAGGTGTACCAATTACAATATCTGTCTCACCGCTATAACGGCTCAGTAAAGTAGCTAGTACAGCATGAAGCCCCATAAACAATGTAGCACCCTGAGTCTGGCACAATGTTTTGAATCGCTTTGCCAGTTCAGAATCAATTTCACAGAAATAATGTTTACCATTAAACTGCTGAATAACGGGTCTAGGCTTATCCAAAGGTAAGCTATGTATTTCAGGAATACCCGCTAATTGTTTTTTCCAGTAGTCTAACTCTCGCTCCAGTACTTCCCCTTGCAGCCACTGTCTTTGCCAAACCGCATAGTCCCCATATTGTATTGTAAGCTCAGGTAAATTTGTTGAATCTTCAATAACGAGGCTATTATACAGCTGATTTAACTCATCAATTAAAATACCCACTGACCAACCATCAGACGCAATATGATGCATAGTCACTAATAATAATGCTTCATCACTCGCTAGCACGACAAGATGTGCTCTAAGCATTAAATCCTGACTTAAATCAAACCTTGTTTTATGTAAATGCTGTTTTAAAGCATTAACTTTTTCTTGTTGATTTTCAGTAGGGTAATGTTTCAAATCAGTAACAGGTAGTAACCAATCAGCTGGTAGTGGTTGCACCATCTGTGCAGCTTTACCTTCATGTAATCTAATTACGGTTCTTAAGCTCTCATGACGAATTAATAACTTAATAAATACCTGAGATAAAGCTTCGTAATTAATCTTACCGGTTAATCGATAAATAAAAGGTATATGATACTGTTGACTCCCTTCTTCCATTTGATCGATAAACCATAATCGCTGTTGTGCATAAGAAAGAGGAAGAGGGATTGACCGGTCTACTGAAACAATTTTAGGCTGCTCACTTATTCTTGCCTGTTCAATACACTTAGCAAGTGTTGCTACTGTAGGTGCAGTAAAAATATTTCTAACACTGATATCAACATTAAACTTCTGTCTTATCAGTCCACTTAAACGAACAGCTAGTAATGAATGCCCTCCTAATGCAAAAAAGTTATCATTTACGCTTAGTTTATCGTCAATCCCCAATACCTTCTGCCATAATTCAGCTAGTGTAACTTCTACTTCAGATTCAGGATCAACTATAGCCGATTCGGCCTGGTAGACTGGTTTAGGTAGTGCTTTTCGGTCCACTTTTCCATTAGGAGTCAAGGGCAGTGCTATTACTTCAACCAATGCTGAAGGAATCATATATTCAGGTAGCTGCTCAGTTAATTGTTGTAATATTGCAGGCTTAATTATGGTAAAACTACTATATTCATCAACAACTATATACCCAACCAGTCGTTTATCACCAGGCTGATCTTCACGAGCAATTACTACAGCTTCTTTTACTCCGTCACAATTCAGTACCTGAGCTTCAATCTCTTCCAACTCTATACGAAAGCCGCGTATTTTTACCTGGTGATCAATTCTACCCATGAAAGCTAAATTACCATCTGGCAACCAGCGCACTAAGTCACCTGTTGCGTACAATCGAGCATCAGGATCGCGACTAAAAGGGTTGGCAATAAATTTCTCTGCAGTTAGCTCAGGTCTATTTAAATAACCTTTAGCAACCCCTATTCCTCCAATATAAAGCTCTCCTGGTACACCAACGGGTGCTACTTGAAGGTTGTTATCTAACACATAGGCTTCTACTCCAACAAATGGTTTACCAATATGGACAATTGGACTATTTTCAGTGATTCTAGCAATGGTGGCACAAATAGTTGCTTCAGTAGGCCCATAAGCATTAAACAATATTCTATTTTGCGCCCATTGATTAGCCAGTCCCAGTGGACAGCTGTCGCCTCCTATAATTAGACATTTCACTGATTGCCAGCTGTTCTCATCTAATAGCGGCAGTACCGCAGGTGGTAATAATGCATGTGTTAGTTCAAAACGAGCCACTTGCTCAGATATCGTTTCTAATGATGCTATCATCGATTGTGGGAATAAATATAGTGTAGCACCAGAAGTAAGTGCCATACTCCATTCCCAAGTAGCCGCATCAAAACTAATGGACGCAAACTGAAGTACTCGACTAATAGGTGATAATTGCAGTTTATCCTGCTGAGTTTGTAAAATATTAACTAAGCCTTGATGTTTAACCAATGCCCCCTTTGGCTTGCCTGTAGAGCCAGAGGTATAAATAATATAAGCTAGATCATCTCCAGCAATATTAACGATCGTGTTTGGTATATTATTAGCCGGGTATTGATTAATCTTTTCAATTATCTCTGGCTCATCAACATAAATAATATTGGACTGGCTTATTTGTATTTGATCCAATGGCGATGTATCAGTCAACATTTTATTCATCAAGACAAATTTTACCTTACTATCTTCAATCATGAAGGACAAACGATCTAAAGGGTAGTTAGGGTCAAGGGGCACATATACACCACCAGCTTTTAAAATACCTAAAATAGCAGTAATTAAGTCAAATGAACGAGGTAAGCAAACTCCTACAAAAGATCCTGGAGTAACCCCTTTATCAATCAAATAATATGCTAATTGGTTGGCTCTTTCATTTAACTGCCGATAACTCAGTTGTTGGGATTCAAATATCACTGCCGTTTGTTCAGGTGTGCTGTCTGCTTGTTGCTCAAATAGATGGTGAATACAACTGTCATTTATAACAGCATTGGTTGTAGGTGAAAAATTAGCTAATAATTGTTTAGCTTCTTGTTTTGATAACAATGGCAGCTGTGTCACTGGTATATCAGGAGTTAATATAGCCTGCTCTAATATCTGGTTAAAATATTTAGCAAACCGAGTGATTGTTTCAGCTTCAAATATAGCCGTATTATACTCCCAGGTCAGACCAAAACTATTTTCTCGCTCTTCTGCAATTAATGTTAAATCGAATTTAGCAACAGGAAAATCAGGCTTTAGCAGTTCCGCAGAGATACATTCTAAAGCAGGTGCAACTTGCTCATTATTTTGCAGAGCCAGCATCACTTGAAATAAAGGATGATAACTCAAGCTACGCGAAGGTTGTAACCGCTCTACCAAGTGATCAAAAGGTACTTGTTGGTAAGAGTAAGCGGCTAACGCTGTTTGTTTCGAATGCTTTAAAACACATTTAAAGCTCGTTTCACTCGATAAATCACTACGCAATACTAATGCATTTACAAAGAAACCAATTAGTGAAGTCACCTCTGCTTGTTCACGATTAGCCACTGGAGTACCAATAACAATATCTGTTTCTCCACTCAGGCGATTCATTAAAATAGCCAAGACTGCATGCAACCCCATAAACAGGGTAGCCCCCTGGGCTTGACATAAAGCAGTAAGCCGCCTGATCTGATCTATCTCTACTTCGCAAATCAGTCGATCACCCTGATATTGCTGTATCGCTGGCCTGGGCTTATCCAATGGCAAACTATGTACTTCAGGCATACCCAACAACTGTTGCTGCCAATAGTCAAGCTGCTGCTCTAAAACATCTCCTTGTAACCAGTTTCGTTGCCAAACCGCATAATCACCATATTGAATAGTTAGCTCTGGGAGGTTAGCTTCGATGGCTTTTCCTTGACAAATATTGTTATACAGTACATTAAGCTCGTTAATTAATACCCCTACTGACCAACCATCAGAAGCAACATGGTGCATATTCATCAAAAGTAATGCCTCTTGATCCTTTAGTTGAACCAAGTGTACACGTAACATCAAATCCTGATTTAAGTTATAAGGTGTTTTATGTATTTGCTGCTTTATTTTATCAAGCTGCATTTGCTGGTAGCTATTGGAGTTGCTGCGTAAATCGGTAATAACCATACACCAGTTATCTGGTAGCTTTTGTATATATTGTTGTGCTTCCCCATCTACCAACTTAAAGGCTGTTCTCAAACTTTCATGACGTAATAAAATTTTTCTAAATGCTTGTGATAATGCTTCTTTATTTAAAGAGCCAACCAGCCGGTATATATAAGGCATATGATACTGCTCACTGCCCTCTTCTACTTGATCAATAAACCATAGCCGCTGTTGAGCATAAGATAAAGGTAGGGGGAGTGAGCGATCAGCCACAGTAATAGTGGTTTGCTCCACTTTGCCTGATTTCTCAATAATCTCAGCCAAACCAATCAAAGTAGGAGCGGTAAATATATCCCTTACATTAATATCAACATTAAATTGCTGTCGAATTATTCCAATGAGTTTTACTGCTAATAACGAATGTCCTCCTAGGGAAAAGAAATTATCAGTGACACTTAATCCATCTGTTATCCCCAATATTTGCTGCCAAAGCTGAGCTAATGCTATTTGTAGTGGACTGACTGGCTCAATCAACACTGAGTGTTCACGATAATCTGGCTTAGGTAAAGCCTTGCGATCAACTTTACCATTTGTTGTTAGCGGCATGACAGTTAGCTCTACCAATGCAGCAGGTACCATATACTCAGGTAACTGAGTCGCTAACTGCTTCATTAGGCTATTTTTTAGTATTGAAAAATTAGCCGTTGGCTCTGCAACTATATAGGCAACCAGTCGTTTATCACCTGGCTGATCTTCTCTGGCAATAACGGCTACTTCATGTATCTGTGCATGAGTGGCAATTAATGCCTCTATTTCTCCTAGCTCAATCCGAAAACCACGTATTTTAACTTGATGATCTACCCGTCCGATAAAAGCTAAGTTTCCATCTGGAAGCCAGCGCACTAAATCCCCTGTTCGATATAATCGAGCATTAGGTTCAGAGCTAAACGGGTGTGGTATAAACTGTTTTGACGTTAGTTCAGGCCGGTTCAAGTAGCCTTTTGCTAAACCATCACCACCCACATACAGCTCTCCTATAGCGCCTACCGGTAGTAAGTCCAACATTTCATTTAATACATACAAATGGGTACTACCAATCGGCTTACCAATCGGTAACGCTTGGCTCTGATTAAAGTGGCGAGGTATAGGATAGCAACACGTAAATGTGGTATTTTCTGTTGGGCCATAGCCATTTATCACTTGAATATGAGAGTGCTGCTGATAAAGTTTATAAACAGACTCAGGTGAAACCACATCACCACCAGCTAATAAAAATCGTAATGAGTTTAATGGTGTTACTGACTGCTGAACAAAGTGATCAAATAAGCCAGCTGTTAACCAAACTGTATTTATTTGGTACTGATTAATTGTGGTTTCTAGTAACTGGATATCAACCGTATCTTCACCATAAAGTACTACCTGCCCGCCATTTAACAAAGCTCCCCATATTTCAAATGTGGCTGCATCAAAGGCAATTGAAGCAGCTTGCAAAGTGACTGTTGTAGCTGATAAAAATGATAATACCTGATTATTATCAACTAACCGCACAATACCCTTATGGGGAACCAGGGTACCTTTTGGCCTACCAGTTGAACCTGATGTATAAATAACATAAGCAAGTTTGTTGATACTGGTTTTCTCTGGTAGATTTTGATCAGAGTAATTTTGAATTTTCGGCCAATCCGTATCGATACAAATTAGCGAGCCATCATATTCAGGTAATTTACTTGATAAGTTGCTTTGTGTAATTAGTAATAAGGGTTTACTGTCATCTAATATATAAGTTAAGCGATCTTGAGGATAACTAGGATCAAGAGGAAGGTAAGCCCCACCCGCTTTTAATATGGCTAAAATACTTACCAACATTTCAGCAGACCGATCAATACATAATCCCACGATAGTTTCAGTATTCACACCTTTAGCTTGAAGAAAGTGAGCTAATTGATTTGCTTGCTGATTAAGTTGATAGTACGTTAGTTGCTGCCCTTCACTTATCACAGCTATCGAATCTGGTGCTTTTACTGCCTGTAACTCAAATAGTCGATGAATAGTCTGGCTACCTTGATAATTAGACTGAACATTACTTCTGTCAATTAATAAACTCTGCCGTTCATCTTTAGTTAATAAAGATAGCTGTTTAAAAGGCAAATCAGGCGTTGACACTACCTGCTCAATTAATTGGTTAAAGTGCCTTGCTAGCTGCTCAATAGAGTCGTGGTTAAATAATGCTGTATTATATTCCCACCATAAAGTAAACCCTGCTGAACTTGATTCAATATTAAGCATTAAGTCAAATTTAGCAGTGAATAACTCAGGTTTAAGCAGCTTAGATTTTATACCTGGAAACTGTAACTCTGCTTGTTGATTATTTTGCAAAGCCAGTACAATTTGAAAAATAGGATGATAACTTAAACTACGAGAAGGTTGTAAATGCTCTACTATATTATCAAAAGGCACTTGCTGATGAGCATAGGCAGCTAATGCTGTTTGTTTTATTTTATTTAAAAGCTGATTAAAACTCATTTGAGCAGATAAATCAGCTCTTAACACTAAAGTATTTACAAAAAAACCTATCAATGGTGCAATTTCAGCTTGCTCCCGATTTGCCACCGGAGTGCCAATTACAATATCTGTGTCTCCACTATAGCGATTTATTAATATGGATAAGATCGCATGCAGTCCCATAAATAAAGTAGCTTCTTGCTTTTGACACATCCTTTCAAATTGTTGTGTCAAACTAGCAGGAACAGTTAAATTTACTCGCTTACCCTGATATTGTTGAATAACTGGTCGAGGCTTATCTAAAGGCAAATTATGTACTTCAGGAGCCCCTGCTAGTTGCTGTTGCCAATAAGCCAACTCTTTTTCAAGTACTTCACCTCGTAGCCAGTTTTTCTGCCATACTGCATAATCACCATATTGAATGGATAATTCTGCTAGTTTAGGTAGATGCTTAGCAACCACTTCACTATAAAGTTGATTTAACTCATTAACTAAAATTTCTACTGACCAACCATCCGCAGCAATATGATGCATTGTAATTAATAGCTGAGCCTCATAATCCTGCAGTCTGATCAAATGGGCACGCAGCATTAAGTCATGGCTTAAATCAAATGGTATTTTATGTAGCTGTTGGTTTAAGCTATGTATTTGTTGATGTTGCTCTTCTATATTTTTATCACGCAAATCAGTCACAGCTATCTGCCAGTTCTTTGGCAACGGCTTAATAATTTGCTGAGCTTCTCCTGAATTTAACTGAAAAACTGTTCTTAACGATTCGTGACGTCTAAATAATTGGTTAAACGCCTCAGACAATGCATTAATATCAAGGCTACCTGATAAATGATATGTCACTGGTATATGATATTGCTGACTGTTTTCTTCCATTTGGTCAACAAACCACAAACGTTGCTGGGCGTAAGATAAAGGTAAAGGCTTAGTACGGTCAGTAGGATGAATCTGTGGTAACTCAGTCGCTTTTGACTTTGCTATCACATTAGCTAATGCACCAAGCGTTGGCTGAGCAAATACAATATCAATACCAATATCAACTTTAAACTGCTGGCGTACTTGGCTAGCTAGTTTTGCAGCTGATAATGAATGTCCTCCTAAATTAAAAAAATGATCATGTAGACTAAGCTGTCGCCCAATACCCAGCAGTTGTTGCCAGATTGATGCAAGTGATTTCTCAATAGGACTGGTTGGCATACTTATATCACTAGCCTGACTATAATTAGGCTTGGGAAGTGCTCGATAATCAACCTTGCCATTTTCTGTTAAAGGCAGTACTGATAGCTGGGTAATAGCCATAGGTACCATATACTCTGGCAGTTGACCTGCTAGATACTGAAGCAACTCATTTTCGAGTATTGTAGTGTTTTTATTTGCTTCAATTGCTGTAACTACATAAGCAACCAAGCGTTTATCCTCTGGTTGATCTTCTCGTATTATAACAACCGCTTCAGTTACTTGTTCATGCTGCTCTAATAGCGTTTCTATTTCACCTAGTTCAATTCGAAATCCACGCAGTTTTACTTGATTATCAATACGCCCTAAAAACTCTAGATTACCATCTGACAACCAGCGAACTAAATCACCCGTGCGATAAAGCCTGCTCTTAGATTCTGGACTAAATGGGTTAGCAATAAATTTTTCAGCTGTTAACTCAACCCTATTTAAATAACCTCTAGCTACCCCTACCCCACCTACCAGTAACTCACCAGCAACTCCAACAGGGCATAAATTGTTTTTTGAGCTAACAACATAAGCACTTGAATTGCTTAAAGGGATACCAATAGGGTATGAGTTCTGTTGGGACTGTATTTCATACCAAGTACTAAAAGTGGTGTTTTCTGTAGGTCCATATACATTGAGTAAGTGCCTGGGCTTACCAGCCTTTAAAACTCGATTAATATAGTTTGGTGAAGCAGACTCCCCTCCAAATAACACATTTGTTAATGGTTTAAATGTATCCGGCAGTTGCTCAGCAACAGCATTAAAAAGTGCTGTTGTCATAAAAATTGTGGTTATTTTATCGCGATGCAATTGCTCTTTCAGTGCTTCTGGCACTAATAACACCGCTTTATTAATGCAAACTAATTTAGCACCATTCAATAGTGCACCCCAGATTTCAAAGGTGGCCGCATCAAAAGAATGGTTAGATGCTTGAGCAATAATATCTGCAGAAGATAGTGAAATATAATTGGTGTTTTTTACCAGCCGTATAATACCTGACTGCTCAATAGCTACACCTTTAGGTTTACCGGTAGAGCCAGAGGTGTAAATAACATAAGCTAGGTTACTTAAGCTGCCGCTAACAGATAGATTCTGCTGAGGATAGCATTGAATATCTACCCAGTCTGAGTCAATACAGGTAATATTACCACTATAATCTGGCAGCTCTGTTAACAACGCTTTTTGTGTTAGTAACAATAGAGGCTTACTATCGTCTAATAGATAAGCTTGTCGCTCCTTGGGATAGCTTGGATCTATCGGCAAATATGCACCTCCTGCCTTAATGATGGCAAGCATACCAATGACCATCTCGATAGAACGCTCGACACACAGCCCAACCAAAGTATCTGGTTTAACACCTTGTTCTCGTAAATAATGAGCTAACTGATTAGCTTTATAATTAAGTGCCTGATAAGTTAACTGCTGTTGTCCAAAAACTACTGCAACAGCATCAGAATGACAGTTTACCTGATCTTCAAATAACTGATGAATTGTCTGCTGATTTAGCTCATCACTATCTTGAGTAGCACTTTGCTTAGAGCTGGCCCATGATTGAATAAGCGCTTGTTCGACGGGGTTAATAATTTCAATATCATTAATGAGGCAATCAATATTACTCTTAAACTGTTGTAGTATATGAATAAGTCTATTAGCAAAAAGTGTAGCTTCCTGCTTGTCCAGGTAGTCATCCCGGTAGATAATTTTCAACGTTAAAGATTGATGCTCACCGAAGTCACACCAAAAAACATGAAGAGGTAGCGGCTTCTGTCGGCTTATAATTTGTTCTATTGAATATTTCAGCCCATTTAACTCTAACTGATAATCAAACTTGCCATAGTTAACCGCAACATCAAAAAACTCAGGGCTTTGACTAAATTTTTCTGCTAACAACCTTTTCAGATGAGCAAGAGGGAAACTTTGATGAGAATAGTCTTGTTTCCTAATAACTTTTATATCTGCTAATAAAGATTGCACTGTTTGTGATTTATTAGTTTTTGAGCAAAAGGGCACTAAGGAAGTAAACATCCCCACTGTTTGTAACTGCTGTTTACTCAAGCGATTATGCAGAGGAATTCCAAACACAGGCGCTTGCTTCCCTTCTGCATTAGTAAAATAGATGCTCAATGCTGCTATAGTAAGTTGCAATAAACTGCTTTTGTGGTTATTTACAAGCTGCTGAAGTTGATTTCTTATTGACTCAGATAGATCAATATCAATGGTTTCGCTACGAAACTCTTTGTGGTGCTTTTTGCGAGAAAGCAAGCTGTCAGGAAGCTTATCAAACTTTCTCATCCAATAATCAGAGTCTTCTTTATACTGTTCCGAGTTAAAGTAGTGGCGAGAGTGTTTAATTGCATCCAGATAGTTAGGTATAGTTTGTTGCAGCCAATCAGTGGATTTACCTTCAATAATAGAGGTATACAGCTTCGCCGTTATTTTGCAAAATAGAGATATACCAAATCCATCAATTAAAATATGATGAAAGCGTGAACACCACCAATACTCCGTGTTGGTTATCTTTAATAAATAAAATTCAAAAAGCTTTCCTGAAAATAGATCAAAAGTGGTATCAAACTTATCTTTAATAAATGCTCTAGCCTGTTCTGAAGATTGCGCTTTACCACTAAAGTCTAATTGTCTTATATAGCTTTTATTATTTTCATGTTTTTTATATAAGTAAGGTACTCCTTCATGCTCATTAACTTTAAGCTGAAATAAATCTAAATTATCAACAGCTAAATTTAATGCCTCTATAAATACTTCAACATCAAGAAAACCAGTTATTTTAATATTATTACCTATATTCCACTGGGTGGTTTTAGGGTTTTTAACCTGATCAAAAAATATTTCTTCTTGAGATAGATGTAAGTTAATACGAGCAACCATTTCGTTTCCTTGATTTTTAATTTAGCACTACAACAGGTTTTAAAATGGAGCTATACCCTGCATTTTTTTAATTTCAAAATAACCTTTTTATTACCAGCTAAAGGTATATCAATACTATGCCTTCTATGAGAAGGCTATAACCAATAAAATGTTAGTATCAACACACCATATAGGTCTCTATAGCCAACAATAAGGCTTTATATCCTACAAAAGATATTTCCAGTAAGTACAGCTCCATGACTACTCAGACAATTGTCAAACAGTGAGGTACTGGGTATTTTCGGGCTTCTTTGACAATTAGTAAATTGTTTTATTCAATTTAGTTTTGAAAAAGTTTTTAAGCTGTCTAGAGTTAACAGTAATTGCTTACCTTAACTATTTATAATTACAGCTTAATGACCAGCAAATATAAAATTTTGCTTTTATATAATACCAACCCCATTAAATACTCTAAAAAAATTCTTGTTAGCCTGATTTTTTTCTAAGTATGAAAATCAATATTTTGTGTATTATTTTTATACGAGCTTTAGCTAATATGAATGATATAGGTGCATCACAGTATTATTCACAGCATAATGATATCTGATAAATCAGCATGGTTATGAATTGGTATTATCACTTTCTACTCTTACCCAGGTTTACACAACGATACCAACGGTTACAAAAATAACACCGCAAATATAAATCATTATCATTTATATTCTATAAACTGTCGTATTACGTAATAACCCAAAATTGAATGTATAGCAGTCAATACAAAGCCAATTACCTACTTATTGATTCCCTACTTAGTCAATACCTCTTCCACTTTGGCTGTATCTAACCTGGCTATTTAAGAGGATATCCAAGAGCACAAGTTCTTTGACTGAAGAAATCCCAAACCAATATAAGTCCAGGTATCCCCTGCTTTACTGATTCTATTTATCTAGCACACACCATCTGGAGTAGATTGTACTGATGGCTCAAAATATAAACGACTTATCAAGCCTAACCTCTAGTGAACAACTTAAAAGCACATATGGCGTCTCTATTTCTAAAAGCAACTCAAATAGCTTTCCCTGGAAAGTTAGTGGAGGCCCTCTAGAGCAAACAATGCATTTCACCAATCTTGATGATGCACAGACTGCTCTGCAAAAAGGCTATAAAAGAAGTCGAGCAAAACATCTAACATGGTTATTTCGAAAGTTGAGAGGCCGTAATGGTCATAATGTGTCGCCTATTGCATCTGGTGAAAGTGGCCCGGTATTGGTTATTGATGGTGGAGATGATTTAGCCGTTAGTTTAGAAAATTCAGGATTACCAAGAAAGCTTGTACAAACAGTGCAGGCTCTAGGCTTATATCCTGGATTTATTGCAGTGGTACATAAAGGTTGGTTAGGTGCTCTAGAAGAACGTAATGAAGCATCAGAAGCGTTTGCCGAATTAAAAGATAATATCAGTGAGCTAAAGGAAGAGCTAACAAAAACACTACAAACTGAATTACTTGCTAAAGAACAGCAATTAACAAGTGACCACCCCCCCAGTGTAGACTCTCTTGTCAAGCAATTACGGTTTAAAAAAGCTTTATTTAAACAATTTAACCAGCTCAAACTAAGCGATGATACTGAAATTAGCGATGCTGTTACCCAAGTAAGAAAGTTAATTGACACAATATCCGAGCATAGAGTAACTATTGAGCAACAACTTGCAAATAGTGATAGCAACAATAGTAATGAAAATATCAACCAACTACTGAAAGCTTTAGACAATGCCAACCTTTTTGATCCCAAATCACCGGATACTCAAACACTATTACAAAAAATTGCAGAGCTTCGAGGTGCACAAGAAGAAAAATGGCTAAAGTTTATTGAAAGTCGTTTAGCCGGGAATTTTACTGAGTCTGGTTTAGGCTCCATGTACTGGGGTATGATTTCATTTGAAACCAGAGCTACCAGTCAGCTTTTAATAGGTGAAAACACCATTCCTTATGGACAAGTGATTAGCACTATTGGCGATACTTTTAATGTTATTGGCCAGGCCCAAATGGTGGTAGCAGGACTAGCAAAAGCAGGTTTAGGTATTCAAGAAGTCAAAACCCTTAATGAGTGGCTAGGTACCTTACGTAATAATGAACTCATCAACGCCAGCCCTGAATTACGACAAGTTAAGGGTATTATCAACCAGTTTTATACCAATCAACGCAATGCTCATATAGTTGATATTTTTGGCAATATTGTATTAACCGCCGGTCAGTTAGGCATGATCTTAGGCGGTCCTTATGGAATTGGTGTTAGTGCTATCTTATTTGCTGGCGTAGGTGCAACTATTGGTGGTGTTGGCTTTACTCAAGCCATTGCCCAATATATGAGCCGCCGCTTTGATATTATCGAAACACCCACTAAAGCCGAAAAAGCCATTTTATCAAGTGAAGGGAATTCTGATGACTCCCTTCGCCAACTGTTAGTTGATCGAGTGAGCAACCTCTACCAATTTTCAAAAGATCAAGCACCCGCTAGAGTCTGGCAAAAGATCTATCGACAACTATTAAAAAACCCTCATTACAGCGCTGAACGAATACTGAATAAACTTGAAAGACAGTTCGCTTCTGGAGATGATCACTACCGTCGCCTTTATCGTGAAGCCTTATCAGATATTCGCGCCCAACCAGATCAACTTAAGCTGCTAGATACTGCGGTACAGTTAGTTAAAAGCCAAGATGTAGATGATCAATGGCAATTATTTAGCCAAATCAGTGAACACCTACGATCTATAAAAACAGGAAGTCCTTATACACAAAGCTCAGGGCGCATCCAAGACAGAATTATTACTCTTATTGAAGCCGCTGATGCTTTAGGCTTTGGCCCAGAATTAGACCGGCGCTTTATTACGCGACTGGTTAATAATCCTAATTATTTTAAACGACACAAGATAGATGTTAGTCGCTACATTAGTGAAATTACAACTGTAAAAAGCAAGAAACCTTGGAATATCCCTAACCCACTTCGCCCTGTTGTCCATGTAGTTGAACTAATCAGGGGCCCAAATGCAAACCCTTTAAAACCTTTATTTAAAATTTCGTGGGGACATAAGAAAACCAAAATTTTAACCTTTCATAGAGAACGTTTCTTAGCTGACTTAGCTAGTAATGAGCAGTTTTCTGATACCAGTAAAACGTTATTAGGCGCTTTATTCCACCACAAAGAAGGTTTAGCTAATTTATTTGGCCGAGATAAACGCAGTATATTTGCAGCAGCTTTAAATAGTGTCGGTAAGCGCATTTTACGCTCTGATGTGTTACGCCCTCTGATGGTAGGCGTCAAAAGCCAAGTTGAACTCAGTGAGTTACTTCGTCCAGCGCTCGATGCTGAAAACAGTGCCGCCACCAAGTTAAACCTGACCTCCACAGAACTGGAACATGCCTTCTTAACTGCAGCAACCAAGAACCTAGAAAATGGCTTGGAGTTTGCCACAAACCAAGCAAAATTAACCATTTTATCTGCGCTACCAACAGAAATTGATGGTGAAAGCCAACAGCGTACGGCTTTTTCAGAGCAAATAAAAACCATTTCAGTCAATAGCATCAATGAGCTTGCCAATGGCACTAACATAAGCCCATTGATAGCCACCCTACAGTCTTTTAGTGGCAATAAACAAACGTTGCTTTATCGTTTGCAATTTAAAAATCAACAATTTGCACTGGTTCAACAAAAAAATCAGTTAACTCTCTATCATGCCGATACGGCGAAAGCCTATCAGTTACCCACAATCAAATCACTAAGACTACTCTTTAAAGAACTTAATATAGACACGAAACAATGGCAACTGACTGAAGTTCAAACAGATTTAACCACCAACAATAGAGCTGTTGATGAAATCTCAGCACCAATAATCCCCACTTGGCAGAGACTGGTAGAAGCAGATAATCTGTTTGGCCGGGTTAGCGTAGCCGACATTAGTTTGAGCCGGGTAGATTTATGGACTTTAGGTTTAAGTCAGAATGGGCAACGGCTTACAGGACAGCAAATTGCTGAGTTAACTAACTTAGAGCCGCTACTCATAAAACAACAGCTGAGCCTGGATGCTAACCATATTTATCACTGGTTGAAGACAGTTGATGGTGACCAAGCTTATCAGGCATTACTATTAGTTCAGCGATTACAACAAACAGGTGAACACCCTTTAAACTTCAGTGGTGATCACGATGCCCAACAAATTTTACAGCAACGGCTAACCACAGTAGCTAATTTAGAAACAAGCGAGCCTAAGCTAACAATTCTTAATAAACAACTGGAACAAACTTTAAAAACACTAACTGAGGTTGATCAGAATCAACGCAGTTTATATGGCAACTCCCAGCAACATGGTAGCAAACTGGCTCCCATCGCCAGAAACATTAGCCGTATTAATATGGGATTGCAACTAGCACGACTCCCTGGCTCTATTTATCAAACTCTGGCAGCAGCTAAATCAGGCAATTATTATGATGCTGCCAAAGAAGGGCTTGGCTCTACAACAGATGTATTAGATATTTCCTTAGATTTAATTGCCAACAGTCAACGCATCCAAAGTTTATCCAGCAAATTAGCAAATACTGCAGGTAAACTTGGCGCTGCCATGAATTTTATTGGTGCAGGCTTAGGCACTTGGTATGCAGTAGATTCTTTTAAGGCAGCCAGCCAAACGACTGGTGCTGAGAGAACCGATCATTTAGTTGCAGGCTCATTAGCAATAGCAGGCACTATTGTTTCCATTGCAACTGGCATTGCCTCATTAATTACTGTTACTGCAGGCCCAATCGGTGCTGCTATTGGCTTGGCAATCAGTATTGCACAAGGTATTTATAATGCAGTCAGGGCAACCAATAACCTTCGTGCAGCCGGTATTAGTGAAGGCGATTTATGGCGTGCCGGTGCAGCTGTGTTTTTTGGCTTTCCAGTACCTGAAGATATTCAAAACCAAGCGGCTTATAATCAAACCTGGAAAGTCTATCAACAGCAAATTGACCAACAATTTCAAACCCTGACTGAATCAGGAATTGATAAATTAGTGTATAGCCAGGGCCATATTGAAACCCATTATGGTAAAGTATTTGGTGGAGTGACTGGCCGCCATGACTACCATAACTTATCTCCAAAACAGCGCAAAGAATACGACAAACATGTGCCACCACATTCACCAGGGCATGTATTTGGCCATACGCCTAAACCTGCATTAGTCAAAACCAAAGGTAACTTATCAGCTAATGGCTCTACCTTATTTATGCTAGGCAATGGTTATGATGCCGCCCAAGGTGATCAACAAAGACGCAATATTTTTAAAATAACCGGCTGGGGTCGTAAGCATTTATTTGGTGGGAATAAAGCTGATATTTTTGAACTGACTGGCTGGCGCCACGGTAAAGGTAATGCCGATAATGGCAAGTCACAATTTTTTGGTGGCCTTGGAGAAGATACCTTATCAGTAAGAAGCTATTTCTCCAGCCGTTATATGCAAAAAGGAGTACAAGGTGTCAGTATTAATTTAACGCAAGGTATTGGTGATACACCTTACAGTTATGGGTTTGAAGTATCAGGTATAGAACATTTAATTGGCTCTGATAAAAATGATAAATTTATAGGCAACGCTCAAAGCAATACCCTAGCGGGTTATGCAGGTGATGATCAATTAAACGGTAATGAAGGTGATGATCAACTGGCTGGCGGTACGGGAAATGATACTGTAACCGGTGGACAAGGCAGTGATAGCTATATCATTCAATTAGACGACTTGATTGAAGACACCTCTGTTGACATCATTAATAACTTTGATGACCACTTTCAAAAAAACTGGCAAGAGCTTTATGATGATTACTTTTCAGGCGGAATGCGGTTAAGAGAACATAAACTTTCTTATCAAAGTGACAACTGGCAACATACATTAGATTTCCAGTCGAAGCATCATGCGAACCACTGGGTTAGCAGACAGTCCACTGATAAGCCCCTACAACCAGTCGAAGACTATTTAATTACTAATCTGGCTACGCTAACGGCCAATCAGTCAGCGAATGACTTGGTAATATCTGTTGATAGTCGTTGGCTTGACTACCAACGTTTAGTTAAACAGTTGCATTCTTTGGTCGTTAAAAACAAAGAGAATAAAAGTTTAGCTGAACAAGTCACCAGTAAATTACCTAAAGCACTTGTAACCCAACCAAATAGCCAACTAAATCTTAATCCGTTAATTCATACACTGGCTAATCCAACTAAAACCAACCTCGCGAATAACAGTCAACTACAGTTGCTGTATAGCTATTTTCAACAACAGCAAGCAAACCAAATAACAGTTGCTAAAGTAGATAACTACTTTACGGGTAGAGCCTATCAACACCTGACTATTGTGGATATGCTGGGTAATAAATACTCTTTTGCCAACCAACCGAATGAACAAAGCCAATTACCATTAGCAGCAATTCAGCTCTCTGAGCAACTGGGTACTAAAACCATTAGACTAGATTTGGCAACTAAAACCATTAGTTATCAAAATAATCAAGGGCAGCAGCAATCCAGTATGCTTGCAAGCCACCAAGTCAATCATGCCCGTGGCAGCCAAAACAACGATCTGCTGTTAGGTAATAATAAAGATAACTGGCTACATGGAGACCAAGGGTTTGACACCATTGAGGGCTATGGGGGTAACGATACATTAGTAGCCGGCATAGGAGGCGGATACTTAAAAGGTGGCGAAGGATTCGATACTTACCAAATCCAAGGCAATGAAACTAAGGTTGAAATTGACAACATAGCCACTGATGAAAAACAAGACACTTTACGTTTTACTCAAGGCTTACAAAATCTTGCCTTACAAAGAAAAGGTCACCACTTAACTTTGGCCTATCTTGCTACCGAGGTTCAGCTAATCGATTGGTTTACGCAACAAAAACATCACTTAAGTGTTTCAGTAATTGATGAAACAAACCACCAAGCAGGAGAGCTTAATTTTGCTATTGTTAATCAGACCCTAGAGTTGCAATACCTGAATTTAACTTATGCTAATAATACGTCATATAAAGTCGATTTGATGGATGGTTATTATCAGTGGCAACATCAAGGCCGAACACATACCCAACAATTAAACCAGCTAAGTCAAACTAAAGTCTTTGTACAAATGGGCAATGGAAACGACTGGTTGAGTACAAGTAAGGGGCTTAACCATGTTAGCGGTAGTAATGGTAATGACACTTATGAATTAACTGAGCAAGACACTACCCTCGTCATAGAAAACTATGCAGAAGATAATAAATTAGACACACTAGAGTGGGCTAATTTACGCTTTGAAAGCCTCAGTATAAAACGAGAAAACAATAGCTTACTACTGCTGAATGCTGCCGATCGTAGTCAGCAGGTTATTGTTAAAGGCTGGTTCACAGGAGCTCAATATCGTCATCTTCAAGTCAAAAACCAACAAGGAGACACCTATAGTAGCAGTGATCTAGAGCAGCTAGTGCAAGCCATGAGCAGTTTTAATGACAAGACCCAGATAACCTCTACATTAACCAATGCGCGTTTATCTGGTCATCATACCGTAAACTCAATAGTAACAGCACAATAACATTAATCTGTATTTGTTGCCTAATATCATAAGCCTTGGTGATCCCAAGGCTTTCCCCCTCTTAGCATAATACTAATAAATATTCTATAGGGTATTAAAAAGGCAACCAGCCTTACACTGCTCAAACCTCCTTGTTCAAGAGCCCATCAGCTTGCGCAGAGGCCATCAATAATTATTAGAGATGCACTATACTAGAATAAGTTGTAAAAATAAAAATTAACGCCCGGCCATAGCCAATCATTTAGTTATTTTATAGCTATTAAATTGTAATAAATTATGACAATTAAAGTAAATAATGATTACTTAGGCCGAGAGTTTCCTATGAGCGATAATGACTTTGCTTTTATTCAGAAAACTGCTTATAACATATCCGGAATCACACTCCACAAGCATAAAAAAAACATGATATATGGCCGCCTTGCGCGTCGCCTGCGTAGTTTAAAACTAAAAAATTTTTCTCAGTATTGCGATCTACTTAAGAAAGAAAATAATAAAGAACATAAAGAGTTTGTTAATGCAATTACTACCAATTTAACTTACTTTTTCCGGGAACCCCACCATTTCGACTTTTTAAAAAAAACAGCACTTCCTCTAATCATCCGCCACCACCAACATGACAAACGAATCCGCATCTGGTCCGCAGGCTGCTCCACAGGCGAAGAACCTTACTCCATTGCCATTATTATGCGAGAGATGATCAACCCAGGGTGGAGCGCAAAACTTTTAGCCACCGACGTAGACTCAAATGTACTTAATTGTGCTAGAACTGGTCTGTATCGCCCAGATCAAATTAAAACCATCAGTAGTGAACGACAAAAAAAATGGTTCTCTTATTCAGCACATGATAACAAAGTAAAAGTGAAAAAGTCGGTTCAAAAGATAATAACATTTAATCAATTAAACCTTTTGCATAATTGGCCAATGAAAGGAAAGTTTGACATTATCTTTTGCCGAAATGTAATGATTTATTTTGATCGAGATACGCGAAATACGCTTATTAATAGATATGTGGATATACTAAGACCAAATGGTTATCTATATATCGGACATGCTGAAAACTTACATAATAACAACCATTTTAAACCCTTAGGCTACACAATATACCAACGAGTTAACTAGACTCTTTTCTCGTTATCATAAGCGATCGAAGCAGCTTCAAGCTGCTCAATATTATCAGTACACACCCACCGACGCATAGCAACAAACTTTTCCTCTGGCCAGTCATATATTGCTAAAGCCAACAGACTACCAATAACGTCATCAGAAAACCGCATTTTAATTACTTTTGCAGGGTTACCCGCGACAACAGCATAAGGAGGCACATTCTTGGTAACTACTGCATTGGCAGCAATCACAGCCCCTTCACCTATATTTATACCTGGCATAATCATCGCTCGCATACCAATCCATACCCCATCACCGATCACTGTATCACCCTTCCCTTGGTATGACTCAGCAATCTTGTCAACAAAAGGATAAAGGCTAAACCAATCCATCCGGTGGGTATGATTCCCTCCCATCAGAATAACTGCTTCCGCACCAATGCAAACATAATCACCAATAAATAGCTGATCTATTTTCCATTGGGGAATCCAAGTTGCCTGACTATACTCATCACCATATAAATAACGAACAACAGTATCTTCAAAGCGACCTGACCAAGCATCACTGTAATAACTATGTGAACCTTTAATATGGATATTAGGGTTGGTAACCGTTTGGTGAAGGTACTCAACTTTTGACCAGTGTTTTTTGTCTGCCTTTGTATTTGCCATACTACTCCCAACTTTTACTAATCAGTCATGCTTATTGGTAAGCATAACCCTATTTAGTGTTTTTAGATAAGTAATCGTCTTAATTAGATAAGCACTGAACTACATAACTCGTATAAAAATCACTATGCTAAACGCTTCACCACAATACTAACCAAACTCAATAATTTATACCCCAAGGGTTATTAGCTTCTAAGTTATTATATGCAAACTAAGTCATGGCCAATAGGCGCCACATGTATTTTATTTGCGGCAACTACATTTGCTTTTCAGCCTGTATTTGCTGCTGTTATCTATACAACCGGTGCTAACCCAGCAGGACTGTTATGGATACGATTTATTGGTGCAGCTGCCTGCTTACTAACAGTGCTTCAGCTACAGAAAAAGCCGATGAATAAACTATGCTGGCCAAGTATATGTCTAGGTGTTATCTATGCTGCCATTGCACTATGTTACTTCTCAGCCATACAACATGCCTCCGCAAGCTTAGTGGTTATTCTACTATACTTGTTTCCTATTCTTGTTATGATATTAGCCAGATTTGTATTTAAAGAACAATTAAGCAAACTGAAAATAACCGCATTAGCTATCGCTCTTATTGGAGTGCTTTTCGCCGTTGGGTTAAACCCCAAAGGTAGCCTAATAGGTATTTTATTTAGCTTAGCTGCAGCACTTGGTTATGCTCTTTATATTTTATTATCAAACCATTATCTAACCAATAAAGATATTATGGTGAGTACGACTTACATTTTTATTGGTGCAGCATTAACCTATACGTTGGCAGCCTTAGTCACCAGTGAAGTGAAGCTACCCCAACAAACCAGTGGCTGGTTAGCAATCGCAGGATTGATTGTTTTTAGTACAGTTTTACCCATCATTGCACTTAACTTAGGCAATATGATTATTGGCGCTTCTGATACTGCAATTTTATCGACATTAGAACCGATAGTCACCATTTTCCTTGCAGTACTAATCTTAAATGAAGAGCTTAATCTATATAGAGTGGCCGGTGGCTTTATGGTGGTGGCAGCTGTGATTATGATTAGTCGGGAGAAACTGGCAACAACTACCAGCCAACTTAAGGATACATTCAATAGCTGACTGGCAGTAGCCACCTGTTGAAGGTTTATAAGACCTTCGCTTTGACTAGGTATATAATTACTTTATATCACATAATGCTTGTGTTCGTGGTACTCATGCTTGAGTAGTTTCTTGTGACACATATCCTCTATATTTAGCTGTATTTTATGAGCAATATTTTCTATTGGGATACTATTAGGGTTATTCTTAAAGGGGGCCTGAATTTCATCACATAGCTCATAGATGAGAAGAAATAAAGATGGCACCATGAACGATATGAATATTTCAATTGGTGCAGATAAACCATTAATTGAAACAGGAAGGATAGTTGCAAAAACATAGATCCCAATTTTTATAATCAGTTTATATGAGATAGGAAATATTGTGTTCTTTATCCTTTCACACTGCCCCATGTAATCACAAATAAGATTCAGCGACTTATTTATTTGCAATTGCTGTATTTCATTAATAGCTCTTTTATTTCTAAGCTGATTGACTTCATTATAGTGTAAATCAAGCAATGTATTAGGCACATGATTGTCAATGTTTTCTTTTTCAATATACTTTAAAACTACCGTAGTAAACTTATCATACCGTAAATGCTGAGCCATCGCATGGCACCAGATAATTTGTCTTAATGCAATATTATGCTGGTGCTGTGCTAGATCATCACCCACGAATGTAATCACTTTTCTTATGAGGGTTCTAGACTCATTAACAATTCCTCCCCATATTTTTCTTGCTTCCCACCAGCGATCATAAGATTGGGCAAGCATAAAAGAACACAATATGCTGAGAAACGTACCAAGAATAGACACCAGATATACCGGAATTTCAATGGTTTTAAAAAGCTCATCAATTCGTTCAACCACTATCGCATATATAAATACAATAGATAATTCCGGGCCGATCCCTTTAAGCAACGTATAAAATGAAAAAGGCTTATTTTTGATCATAATAACTACTGCTGCTGCTTTACCCTTTCACTAAAGGGCTTTATTTATTGCCACTGAGTTGATTATTTTTTCCATGGCTGTTTGATAATTCATTTCTAAAGTATCTCTACTTGAACAGCTCATCCCCAAGTCAAGCAGCTTGCCATCACCAATCCCATAAACCACCCCATGGATTTCTATGTCCTGCCCACGCTCCCAAGCATTTTGCATGATGGTAGAGTGACCCAGGTTATATACCTGCGCTGCTACATTGATTTCACAGAGTTTATTTGTCCATTGGTCTTTGGGTAGGCTTTCAAGACTTGTACGATATTTAAGATATAAGTCGCGGATATGAAGCAACCAGTTGTTGATTAGCCCAAGCTTTGGGTTTTCAATAGAGGCCTGAACACCACCACAACCGTAATGACCACAAACAATTACGTGTTTCACCTTGAGTACATCAACAGCATATTGAACCACAGATAAGCAATTTAAATCGGTATGAATAACCTGATTGGCTACGTTGCGATGAACAAACAGTTCTCCTGAATGCAGTCCAGTTAAACGTTCAGCCGGTACACGGCTATCGGAACAGCCAATCCATAAAAAACCAGGGCTTTGCCCTTGATTTAATTTGGCAAAATATTCGGGTTTCTCTGATTTGATTGACTCAGACCATTTTGTGTTATTTGCAAAAAGCTGTTTAATTTCTGGCATGATATTTCCTACAACAATGTAACGTCTAGACTCTTCGCGAATATGACGTTAAAACAAAAGAAATCAAACATATATTTAGATTCACTAAATGTATGTTTTTCAACCAATAAATCTGGTGCAATAGTGTAATTATTTTATATTAAATGAACCTTAAGTTATATATTGCATCACTCCCCATTACTTGAGTATTTTCCGAAAATAAATGATCATCTACAGTCAAAGCGAATGGTACAAACTAAAAAAAATTGACTAATAAAATAAAAATCATAAACATAAATACTGCACCTATCTAATACATTTGTACGATATGGGCCTACACTAAAAGCCATCACAGATGAAAATGATTATCAACTAGTATTTTACACAAGCAGAAAGACCTTATTCAGTGTCTTAATTAACTATTGCCATGTCTTAAACGGCTATGCATGTTTGTCTAGTTGCCGTTTACCCTTCCTAGATTGAACAACAATAACAAAGCCCTTGATTATCAATGGGTACACACCAACGAATGTGGTTTAACCGAGGTGAGGAACAGAATGCAGGGTAACTCTAGCTGGGACAGGCAACTAGTTGAAAAGTCGATTGACTCATTAAAAGACAAGCCCGGTGCGTTGCTGCCTATTTTACACAGCATCCAAGATCAATTGGGCTATATTCCTTCCGATGCCGTGCCACTGATTGCTGACAAACTCAATCTATCTCGTGCTGATGTTCATGGAGTGATTAGCTTTTATCATCACTTCCGGTCCAAACCCTGCGGTGAATTTGTGATTCAGGTTTGTCGGGCGGAAGCCTGCCAAGCCATGGGTAGCCGTCAGTTAGAACAAACCATTAAGCAAACGTTAGGTATTGATTATCACCAAACCACCCTGGATGGCAGCTTTACTTTAGAACCTGTTTACTGCTTGGGCAATTGCGCTTGTTCACCATCCATTCGCGTGAATGATGATATTCATGGCCGAATGACAACCAGCAAATTCAGCCAGCTGGTTGATAAAATGCAAACTGTTGCTGTGGAGGTCCAATGACAGCATTGACTCAAGCAACTACAGCAACATCACAACCAGCTGGTCAGCAAGCCCCTATTAAAGTGTTTGTGCCCTGTGACTCTTCCTCCCTATCAGTAGGTGCTGATCAGATAGCAGCCACTATCGAAACTCTGGCAGTAGAATATCAAGCCAATATTCAGCTGGTACGAAATGGCTCCCGTGGGTTATTTTGGCTAGAGCCTTTAATTGAAGTAGCAACCGCTGATGGACGAGTAGCTTATGGCCCAGTTCAACCGGAAGATATTACCTCATTATTTGAGTGTGATTTTTTATCTGGTGATCCACAACATCCGCTGTATTTAGGTTTAACTGAAAAAATCCCTTATTTAGCAAAGCAACAGCGATTAACCTTTCAACGTGCAGGCATTATTGAGCCAGCCTCTATTGAAGATTACACAACACATCAAGGTTTTATCGGTTTACAAAAAGCACTGGAAATTGGCCCGCAAGCCATTATTGATGAAGTGAAGCAATCAGGTTTACGCGGCCGCGGTGGCGCGGCCTTCCCTACCGGCATTAAATGGCAAACCGTGTTAGACACCCCCGCAACACAAAAATATATTGTTTGTAATGCAGATGAAGGCGACTCTGGCAGTTTCGCAGACAGACTAGTAATGGAAGCGGACCCTTTTTCGTTAATTGAAGGGATGACCATTGCCGGGATCGCGGTTGGCGCTAACCAAGGTTATATCTATTTACGCTCAGAATACCCCCATGCCCACCAAATGTTGAATAAGGCGATAGCTGTCGCCTATCAACATGGTTATTTAGGTAACCATATTTTAGGCAGTGATTTCAGCTTTGATTTAGAAGTACGCTTAGGTGCAGGTGCTTATATTTGTGGCGAAGAAACCTCGCTGCTGGAAAGTTTAGAAGGTAAACGGGGGTTAGTCAGAGCCAAACCCCCTATTCCTGCCATCGAAGGTTTATTTGGTCAGCCTACCATCGTTAACAATGTGTTATCCCTCGCGACTGTGCCTATTATTTTAGAGAAAGGGGCTGCTTATTATGAGCATTTTGGTATGGGTCGCTCTCGCGGTACGTTAGCCTTCCAACTGGCAGGTAATATCAAACAAGGTGGCCTGGTAGAACTGGCCTTTGGTATCAGTTTGCGTGAATTATTGGAAGAATACGGTGCAGGCACCTTAACCGGGCGCCCGATAAAAGCGGTACAAGTCGGTGGGCCGTTAGGTGCCTATTTGCCTGAGCATCAGTGGGATACCCCGCTAGATTACGAAGCATTTATGCAAATCGACGCTATGGTTGGCCATGGTGGTATTGTCGTGTTTGATGACAGGGTTGATATGTTGGAACAAGCCCGCTTTGCCATGGAGTTTTGTGTAGAGGAGTCCTGCGGCAAATGTACACCTTGCCGAATAGGCTCCACCCGTGGTGTAGAAGTTATCGATAAAATTCGCGCAGGAGACAATACCCAGGCCAATACGGTATTGCTGACTGATTTATGCGACACCATGACCCACGCCTCACTCTGTGCTATGGGGGGCATGACCCCTTACCCAGTAATGAGCGCACTTAACCACTTCCCTGAAGATTTTCAGCCGACTAATACTAAAACAGGAGGCTGCTGAGCATGTTAGAATATTTCGACCCCAATAAAGATTATGGCACTCCCCCAAAATTATCAGGCAAACAAGTTAATTTGGTAATTGATGGTGTTTCTGTGACTGTGCCTGAAGGTACTTCGGTGTTAAGAGCCGCAGCAGAAGTCGATATTAATATCCCCAAATTATGCGCGACTGATTCGTTAGATGCATTCGGCTCCTGCCGTTTATGTGCTGTAGAAGTTGAAGGCCGCCGAGGTTACCCTGCCTCTTGTACAACACCTGTCACTGAAGGCATGGTGGTCAATACCCAAACGCAAAAACTTGCCACATTACGCCGTAACGTGATGGAGCTGTATATCTCTGACCACCCCCTCGACTGCCTCACCTGCCCTAGTAATGGCAATTGTGAATTACAAGATATGGCTGGTGATGTTGGCCTGCGGGAAGTGCGCTATGGGTTTGATGGCAATAACCATTTATCAGCTGAAAAAGATACATCTAACCCTTATTTCACCTTTGACCCTAGCAAATGCATTGTTTGCTCCCGCTGTGTGAGAGCGTGTAGCGAAGTACAAGGCACCTTTGCCCTAACCATTCAAGGACGCGGTTTTGAGTCAACAGTTTCACCAGGGCAAGATCAGGCTTTTATGGATTCGGAATGCGTCTCCTGTGGTGCTTGTGTGCAAGCCTGTCCTACTGCCACCCTAATGGATAACAGTGTTATCGAACATGGCCAGCCAGAGCATAGCGTGGTGACCACCTGCGCTTATTGTGGGGTTGGCTGTAGCTTTAAAGCTGAAATGAAAGGCAATCAGGTTATCCGCATGATGCCGTATAAAGGGGGCGAAGCTAATCAGGGTCATTCTTGCGTTAAAGGGCGTTTTGCTTTTGGTTATGCTACCCATAAAGACCGCATCACTACCCCAATGATTCGTGAGTCCATTGACCAACCTTGGCAACCAGTCAGTTGGGAAGAAGCACTACAGTTTGCGGCTGATAAACTGTCTTCTATTCAGCAAACATACGGCCGTGGTAGTGTAGGAGCAATCACGTCTTCTCGCTGTACCAATGAAGAAACTTTTTTAGTGCAAAAATTAGTACGGGCAGTTTTTGGCAATAACAATGTCGATACCTGTGCTCGGGTTTGCCACTCTCCCACTGGCTATGGCTTAAAAATGACCTTGGGTGAGTCTGCCGGTACCCAAACCTTTTCTTCAGTTAAATATGCTGATGTGGTCATGGTGATTGGGGCCAACCCCACGGATGGCCACCCAGTTTTTGGCTCTCAGCTGAAAAAGCGCTTAAGAGAAGGTGCAAAACTGATTGTGGTAGACCCTCGTCAAATCGACTTGGTAAAAAGCCCCCATATTCAAGCGGCACACCATCTTAAATTAAGGCCCGGTACTAACGTGGCATTTATTAATGCCATCGCTCATGTGGTTATTACCGAAAGCCTACATAACCCAGCGTATATTACTGAGCGTTGTGATACTGAAGCCTTTAACCAGTGGCAAACATTTATTAGTGATGAGCGCCACTCACCAGAAAACACCCAAGACATAACAGGTATTCCTGCCAACGAATTACGCCAAGCGGCCAGGCTTTATGCAAAAGCCAATAACGGTGCAATTTATTATGGATTAGGCGTGACCGAACACAGCCAAGGTTCTACCATGGTAATGGGGATTGCCAACCTCGCTATGCTAACAGGCAACGTAGGCCGTGAAGGCGTTGGGGTTAACCCATTGCGCGGGCAAAATAATGTGCAAGGCTCCTGCGATATGGGGAGTTTTCCCCATGAGTTACCAGGCTATCAACATGTGTCGGATAATGCTGTTCGAAAACTTTTCGAACAAGCCTGGGGGGTTAATTTAGATAACGAACCTGGTTTACGTATCCCCAATATGTTTGATGCTTCAATTAATGGTGAATTTAAAGCCCTGTATTGCCAAGGAGAAGATATTGCCCAGTCTGACCCCAATACCCATCATGTAGAGGCCGCGTTAAAAGGCTTAGAGTGCCTTTTAGTGCAAGATATTTTCTTAAACGAAACGGCTAAATTTGCCCATGTATTTTTACCGGGTGCTTCTTTCTTAGAAAAAAATGGGACTTTCACTAACGCCGAGCGTCGTATATCACGGGTACGTAAAGTGATGCCACCATTAGCAGGAAAAGAAGACTGGGAAGTCACTGTAGCACTAGCCAAAGCACTTGGTTATGAAATGCCGTATAACCACCCGTCAGAAATTATGGATGAAATTGCCTCACTCACGCCTACCTTTACGGGTGTTAATTACGACAAGCTGGAAAAGCTTGGCAGCATTCAATGGCCATGCAATGAGTCAGCGCCTACTGGCACTCCAATTATGCATACCGATGCATTTGTGCGAGGTAAAGGTTGGTTCGCTATTACCGAATATGTAGCCACCGAAGAGCGAGCTAATCGCAAGTTTCCTTTACTACTCACCACTGGGCGTATTCTCAGCCAATACAATGTCGGCGCCCAAACCCGCCGCACTGATAACGTTGCCTGGCATCAGGAAGACATGCTGGAAATACACCCGCACGATGCAGAAGACCGTGGTATTAATGAAGGTGACTGGGTAGGCATCAAAAGTCGTGCCGGTGAAACAGTATTACGTGCCAAAATCACTGAACGGGTACAACCGGGTGTCGTATACACCACATTCCACCACCCCGCCAGCGGCGCCAATGTAGTAACCACTGATAATTCCGACTGGGCCACTAACTGCCCAGAATATAAGGTAACGGCAGTGCAAGTGAGTAAAGTAGCTAAACCCTCTAACTGGCAACAACAGTTTCAACGCTTTACTGAACAACAATTGGAGTTTTTACCCACTAACTCTTAAAAATAAAGCTTCAAATGGTGTTGCAATTTGAGTAACTTGAATAATAAATTATCTGTTGTAAATTTGAGTAAGATCAACAAACGCTTGAATAGCCACTGGCAAGATGATACTTCACTGGATAGTCGTTTGGTGAGTAATCAGCAAACAGGCTACACTCACAGCCACCAAACTGTGACTGTTACCCAGTGGCAACAGAATGATTTGCATCAGCTTGAGGATGAAGTTGCGACGGAAACTCCAATTGCAATGAGCTACAATGGAGTATCTCATGCAGTAATGATGGCAACACCTGAGAATTTAGAAGATTTTGCTGTAGGATTCAGCCTATCTGAAGGGATTGCAGACAAAGCTGAAGATATATACGACATGCACATTATTCACCACTCACAAGGACTGGAAGTGGCTATCAATCTTGCTTCAAATTGCTTTAATCGATTAAAGCACAGACGCCGCCAACTGGCAGGAAGAACCGGTTGCGGCTTATGTGGTGTTGAGTCATTAGAGCAAGCAATACGACAAGTTAAACCACTGACTCCCCAATCACTACCTGCACATAACTCAGTGCAAGCTGGCTTAAATGCATTAACCAAGCATCAACACTTACGCACATTGACAGGTGCAGTACATGCAGCAGCCTGGTGTGACCAAGCTGGTGAAATACAATTAGTACGAGAAGACGTTGGACGTCATAATGCATTAGATAAATTATTAGGTGGGTTAGCAACCACTGGCATCAATATCACAACAGGTTTCGTTATTGTATCTAGTCGTGCTAGCTATGAAATGGTTCACAAAGCTTGTCAGCTTGGTATTTGTACGTTAGTTGCTGCCTCTGCTCCCACATATTTAGCCGTTCGTCAGGCAAAGTATGCAGGAATGAATTTAATTGCTTTCGCTCGTGGCAATCGGCATGTAATCTATAATCAAGCATATAAATAAAAATAATGATTAAGGGCACCCTGCCCCCTATTTTGAACAGAATCTTTTAAACCCAATTATGGAGCACAATCAATGAGTAATACCCATCTTGAAAAGCTGATTAACATGGCCAACCATATTGCAGCCAACTTGTCTCACCAGCATGCCCCCGAGCAGGCTGCCGCCGCCGTAGCAAACCATATCAACCGGTTTTGGGCTAGACCAATGAAGGATCAAATCATTCAAGGGCTGCATGAACGCCAATCTGAACTTGAGCCAATTGCATTAAAAGCTGTTAGACAGTTAGCAGAACAAGTGAACTAATCGAAAAAACAAGCTAATATAAAAGAAAACAGACCCATTTATGATTGCTGTAACGCAGTAACTTGCTGTCCCAAGCCGCCTACACGCTAAAAGGATTTAAGGGCAGCAAGTTAATTTATTTGTCATCATGCCTCTTTATATAAGCCAAACCGTCTAAATTTGATCAAGAATCATACCATAGCAAGCTGTTTGAGCTTTGTTCTGCCAATTTGAACACGCTTTCTTGCTGTAGGCTGAGCAATATTCAGCCTAAAAGCAATTTCAGTATAATCAAGCCCCTCAATAAACCGATAGACAAGAACTGACTTTATATTTTCTGGTAGCCTTGTAATACATTGCATAACTTGCTCATAGTTGTCATTTCGAATAGCAAAATCCTCTAAATCTTCACTACTATTTGAAGCAAATGGAAGCATCTCAGGTAAACAAGCAACCTGTTCAACTAATGTTAACTGTCGTTTGTTGTTTCTATATAAATCAATGCAAACATTAAAAGCAAGTTTATACAACCAAGAATGGATATTTTTAATATCATTTTCTCCTTTCTTCAAACAAGTAAAAGCCTTTATTGCTGTTTCTGACAATGCATCTTCAACATCTGCAGTATTACCATTTAGCCACCTATAGCATTTTTTTGATATTATCGGTTTATACTCCTCCCAAAGGGTCCAGAATGCATTTAACGTCTGACAAAATGAGGCTTCGTTAGCACTTTGTGCATATTTATTATTCACAATAAATACCATTGTTGTTATTTAAATTATTCGCACAAACTAGGACGACTACTTTAGGTATTTTGTGAACAGAATGTAAATATTTTTTATTCAGACGTATCAATTTAGTAAAAAAATAAAACCCAATTCACTTTTTCAGAAAAAGCTAAAGCAACATAAAAATAAAAGTGCTTGATTAATATAAAATCCTAAACAATAATAGTTATAATGAGGATTCAAGCATCAACAAAAAAAAGAAAATGCAATTATAAAATATAAAAATACAACAAGATTTTATTGATACAACATCAATAGAAATCGTGTTGTACACAAAAACATATTAAACAGAAAAAACTACAGTCTATAATTTTTAAAATTCAAAAATTAATTATAAGCTGTTTGCATATACAAACTACTACAGACACTCACAATTTATAAAAATATAAGTATCTACAAACTAATAGTTAAACATATCTACTCGTTTAAACCATATAATATAACTACTACAAAAACCAACTCCTATAGCTAACTATCAAAAGTTTAGTTACCAAACTCTCTATTACAACTGCTACCAAATTTGCTACTACTATGAGTTAGTAGTAGTAAGCTATATTAAGCGCAATCCCACTAAAGTTATACTATAACATATAACTTTAAATAATAAAGTGCAAGAGCACTGACGTGCGAATTTTTAGCTGCGACAATATGTCACAAGGTGATAATTGATCAAGTACATAGTATTAACTCAAATCTTCACTTAGCAGTAAGAATGCATATATACCCTTCGCGAATGATTTATAGACTTATGGGGATTCGTCACTCGATGGCCATACCTAAAACCCATTCGCATTGGGTATAGCAGAGAAGTTTTCTGGAAGGTTTTTAAAATACTGTAATATTACATGAAAAGCAGTGTTAAAATAAGCAACAATAACTATACCATTCGCTTTTGTTATAACTATACAATCATTGTGAGGTGTTTTATATTTTGTATATTACTATTATATACCCAATCCGAAAAAACCAATAAAACCCCAATTTTATCACATAAATGTAAGACAATTGTATTGTTTTTATATATTAGTGGATAGCAGTTATTTAACTACAGCAGCCTGAATATACCCGTCGCGAATCAATTTTATGTTTTGTTATCATCGCTCCTCACCCCAATCACCTATTAATATAGGCTCATGGGGCTTCGTCACTTGATGGCCTCACCTAAAAATCCTTCGCATTGGGTATACATAGATTAAAACAGTTGTTTGAGTTAATCTATAACCCAGTACTCGTCATGTAGGTTACTTAGTGATCTATAGGCAGGTGCAACCCATATTTTCAATGGGCGAGAATTTTGAACTACTTGACTTCCACTAATAGATAGTGGCTGTTGTTTATTTACGCCTACTGTAGAACAACCGGATAATATAAAAGTAACTATTATAGTCATTATCAACCTATCCATTAGGTGATGAATATTAATTAGACAAACCATATTTACAAGACCTCAATCAGAGCTGACTACGCTAGCTTCTAATGCTATATAAAACTGCTTTTCTTCATTTGCTTTTAACTGGCTATTCGGAAATACCAATACTGCAATTATTCCCCTTCCACGACAAGACGTCTCATTAACGGTTATAATATTTTCTGTTAAATTTTTTGCAGCCCCCATATAAACAACTAATCCATTACCAATGATTGGATGTTTTATATCAAAATCTATATTAGCTTGCTGGCATTGTATTCCAAGCTTATTATTTGAGTTTTTCTTCAAATGGTATCCCGTTGGCTGCTGACCATTAACTAGCTTGACAAATAGACTGGCAGCTTGTTCTAAGTAAGCTTGGCTAGCTTTTTGCCAACGATCGTCAATATCTACTAATGCATTATTAATAATTCTTTTATTTCCTGTAGAAGTATAAACTGAAGGAGGTTTTGCTTGATTTGAAACCTTAGGAGTGAGAATAAACAATCTTTCTTTATTTGTATTTTTTTGTGTTTCACTGGAAAACAAACTACCAATAACAGGCAAGTTTCCAAAAAAAGGAACTCGTTTTATATTTTTTTCTGTAGAATGCATATGATAGCCACCCACCACTAAAGAACTGTGCTCTGCAATCAATGCCTTAGTGTTTATAGTCGCTTTAATTACACTAGGGGTTTTTGCATCTTTTGTTTTTTCTATTGAGCCATCTTCAATCTCCAGGGTTAATATTATTTTATTTAGCCCTCCCTTTACCAATACACTCGGTGTCACATTGAGTAAAGTCCCAGCTGTTACTGATTGTACATCAGCAACTCTTTCACTAACCGTTTGAATATACTCAGTTTCACTCAAATCAATAACAGCAGGTTGATTTTCCATAGTAAGGATTGAGGTATTAGCTACTATAGAAGCATCTCCAGTCTCTTCTAAGGCTTTAATTTTAGTATAAAAGAAACCTAATTCATCAATGGAAATGGTTGCATTAGCACTTAAACTTGCTTTAGAACCTAAGATGGTTGAAGTTGAAATAGTGTTTTTCCTATTATTATTGTTAAAATTCCAATCAACTCCTATTTCATCTAGTTTATTAGTATTTATATCAACAATAACAGCATCAATTTCAACTAAATTCTGAGAAATATCAAGCTTATCGATTAACTTTTTATAATAACTGTAATTTTTTTCTGATGACTTAATAATGATTGAGTTGGTTCGCACATCAGCCTCTACAACCGTCTTGTGTTTACTATGCCTTTTTTGACTATAAGAAGAATTTATACCTGTCGTTGTTGTAGTTTTATTCTTTGAGTTTAGCATATTAGGGATTTCTGGAATATCTAAACCATTGTTAGAACGTCGCTTGCCTTCTAACAAACTTTGTAAAATTGTTGCAACCCCAGGAATGACGGTTGTTTCGCCTCTTGAACGAATAGTTCTGTCCACAACCAAAGCATGGTTTAGTGGGAAAATAAATATTTCAGAGGACTTATCTTGGTATTCTTCATCTACAATATAAGCTTTTATTAAGTTAATGTACTTTCTTGGTCCAGAAACAAGTATAATACCTTCTTCAATAAACTCACCCCAACCAAATTTTTTCTCAAATAAACCGATCCCAACCAATGCAGCTTTTAAGCCAGCAGAAACATTAGGCTTAAGCAACAAACGCTCAACCCTATTATCTTTTAGACTACTTATATATAAGTTTTGATTGTAGACAAACCATTGTAGCTTGTACTCTTGAGATAACTGATCAAGAAAACTAACTGCACTTTCAGAACGTTTCCAACCATTTGATAAACCATTGATCTGACTGACCATAACCAGATTAACACCAAAACTATCTGAAAAGTCCTGTAAAACTGAAGTTATTGGTGTATTATTACCTTCAAATGCATAAGCACTTGTTTGCCAGTATTTTGGTGTGACTGCGTGAGCCGTTATTAGATTGCATAAGAGAAAAGAGTAAGTAACATACAATAACACAGCCTTTAACACACCAGAGATACTCATAAAGATTAGCCTATACTATTAATAATATTTTTAATAATCTCATGGCGTACTTTAACCTGTTCATTAACCGCCCAGGATACATTTTTTGCATCATTAATTGCTGTTATAAAATCATTCATATCCTGCTGAGAAGAGGGATCCATAGTTTCATATCGGTCTTTAACTTGTTCATTTGCTCTGATAAATTTCATATCAAAAGTTCGCTGTGTAAGATTAATTTCAGACATAGTCACTTTCCTTATATATATGTTTCTTTAATTACAGATATTAGCCTATCAACTCTACCCTGAAAGCTACTTTTAAATTTACCTGTATCAACATCCAAAACACAGGCATCTTCCGCTAGTTGTGAATCTTCTTTTAATTTCCAGGTTGATGATTTAATAATAGATCCAGCAAATATGTAGTATTTAGGATTAACCCAAAGTGTTGCTAGTTTTTCCTCTCTTGCTTGATTGATAACAGATAGTAAAGTAGTTTTAATTTTTTCCTCATCAGGCACATCATTTAGTAAACAGTTAATAGTAGTCGTCACTACTTTCTTACACTGTTCTTCAAACTTGTCAAAGTAATAGCTACGCTGTGCTTCAAAATCATTAATACAGTTTATTACACGAGCCCATACTGCTTCTTCTGTCTGTTTACGAGTATTTTCTTTTATAGTTTTTGCGGTTTGCTGTGCATCAACTAGTAATTTCTCTGCTTTATACTTACTATGCTCAATTAATACCGTTACGTTTTGAATACTATTAATATCCGTGCTTTTAATCACATTAGGAATAGTAGCCACATCATTTCCATCAACAGAGAGAATTATATTTTTTTGAGTAAATCCCACTATTTTTCCTCATGTATTACAAACCTGTACTCTTCATCAACCATTTTTACAACTAAAAATAATCCAGGAAAGGTATATGAATGGATTAAAGGAGCCAAAAATATAAACTATCTATTTATAGATATTCTATTGGTAATATTTCTCCAGAAACGCAATAACACTGCCTGGCTTTTAATTGATAAATCTGATACAGAATGAAGGGCTTCAATGTTTTTTACCATAGATGGCTCAAGTGCAAGTTTAAGTCTCTGCCAACTTTCAAAATGCTTAGATTGCAATAGTGCATACATTAACCAAGCACCTTTTTCTTTAGCTTTTATTAGTTCATTAGGTATAGCAAATCTTTGATTAATAGCCAATGCATTAGCAAGCTGACTCGCCCAACGTCGGTATGAAGCTTTTACTACCCCATAGCTTGCTGCATTTATATCATTTACGGTAGCTATACCCGCTATTTCTAAACAATCATCTAAATGGGTTAACAGTAGGATTATCAGTTGCTGCCAATCAGCATTCACTTCTTGATCAAACACTACTGCTAAATTTAAATCCTGACAAAAATGTTGAAATGCAATATTCCACAATATTTGTGATGAATCAGTATTAATGTATGTTATACCAGTTTCATTAAACCAGTCTGGATGAATATACAACTTTGGCTGATACCAAAATTCTCGCCAACTAATCATTGTATTATTTATCATTTTTAACCGGATCACTAGTCGCTGGTAAAAAGTTAAATTTTGTTTGCAACCAGAGATTAGTTTTAGGATATAGAATTGTTACCAAAAGCCCCATGAATAATAATATCACCATAAAGCAACTAATAAGTGTATACTGCAATAATACTACAGAAGCCTTAGCAACCTTAAATGGACCGAATGTTTCCCACTGAATAGTATTTCTTGCTGGACTTGATTGAGTAAAAACAACCGATATTTTATGAAAGCCTGTTCCACTTAATCCTGGTATACTACTAGCAACCATATGCTTAATACGACGAGTTATGACATCTGGGTCCAGTTGTGGAAGATGTTTTATAAAAACTGCTGCAGATGAAGGCTGGATGGGCTCTCCTGGAGCAATACGCTCAGGTAAGACAATATGTACCCTAGCAATGATTACACCTTCCAACTGTGAAAGTGTAAATTCAAGCTCTTGCGACAAAGCATAAATATACCTAGCTCGTTCTTCAAGCGGCGTAGAAATAATACCTTCTTTTTTAAACACTTCTCCAATATTTGTTTGGCTACGGTTAGGTAAACCACTTGCTTTAAGTATAGCGACAGCGCGAGCCATATCGAGTTCATCAATTAGAACGGTCACCCCTGATTTATCACTGCGTTTACTGGCTGCGATGCCATTTTCTAAAAGCATAGCAATGACTTCATTAGCATCAACTTCTGAAAAATCTTTATACAATACGATTGTTTTGCTACAAGCACTAACAAATAATATTAGTAATATTAAACATATACTCCGAAGAAATAATCTAACTAAACAAGAACGCATAATAAATTATCTTTATTGTAGATTAGTCAGGCGGTCTATTGTTGAAGTGGTTTTACTAATTAGTTTAGTTGCCATTAACATTTCAAGTTGATAATTTGATATATCTCTATTGGCCTGTAGAATATCAATAGGGTCTGAGGATTCAGCTGCTTTTAATATTGAAGTTTCATAATCAGACTTTTGTTTACTCAAGTGTTCAGTTAAGTTAGTGACACCTTCTTTTAATTGACTTGCTAAAGAAGTGGTTTCATTAACTAAGATACTGTTTGCAGATAGAGATGGTTCATTGTTTTTATCAAAACTTAAAGACATCTCTTGAGTAAATTGGTCATAATCTTGCTGATCCCAAAATGTTTCCTGAACAGCTTGTCCATGAAAATCTGTACTATCATCCGAAGAAGAAACTAGTAGTTGCTCTGTAATATCTAGCAGCCTAGAGGGTATTACTTGAAAACCAGATTTCAACTTAAATCTCCCTAAAATAGTAATATGAACTACTCTATAGCACAGTTAGACATCTATACCACTGATTAAATTTTCTCAACAAGGACTCCCCTAATAATTATCTGCTGTCTCTGAACGCCTTGTTTAAGAACCCATCAAGTTACGAAGCGACCATAAACAATTATCAGAGGGGCCCTAGCAAAATTTAAATTTGAATAGCAGAAGTTACTTCACGCCCAGCTGCAGCAACATCTTTCGAAAATTGTGCAGCATCTTTCGCCATTGCGGCTTCTGTTCTTGCTGTATCCATATGTCGGTTAAATGCATTTTGTTCCAGTGCATTATTCATCTGGTGCTCTGCTGTTTTTTTACTATCATTTGACATAATGTCTGTCATTGCATCAAAAGGACTACTATTTGCGCCTTTTGATCCACCAAAAACACTACCGATAAGATTAGCTGCTAAACCAAACATGATTATACCCTCTAATTTTTAAGATTTAATAATATGAGCTAATTTACTCAATAGATAAGTGGTCAGATGGTAGCTTTTGTTCAAAAATTTATATATTTATTGTAAAAAAAATAAAGCAAATGAATTTTATATTCATTTTGAGTAATCAATAACCTCATTACCCACATCATCAGATACCGTTTTCAATACACGATATATAGCGGCTATGGCTTTTATTGTCTGCCTGGGGATTCGCTTTCCTTCTTTAGCAGTGCTATATAAGGTTCTTGCTAACCAAACATATCGTATAACTGGTATCTCTTTTTGCTTTGCAAGCTCAATTATAACCTGGGCTCTTTCATCAACCCCTTTGCATAGTACTAATGGTAACGATTCTTCCTCTAGATTATAGTAAACTGCCACAGCAAAGTGGGTTGGATTAACGATAACAACATCAGCCTCTGATATTTTTTCACAAAGAGCCTGATCACTCATTGCCAATTCCATGGCAAGCATCCGACGCTGCCCTTTTACCATGGGATCACCTTCTGACTGCTTAAACTCATTTTTAATGTCTTCAATACTCATTTTTAACTGCTTAATAAAAAAGTAATTCTGCAATGTGTAATCCAGTATCGCAAGAAATAGAAATACACCTACTGAAATACGGGCTGCATAAATGAGCAAAGCTGCAGTTGACTGCCAGGCCATATTTAATGTACCTGTTGAAAGCAGCAATACTGTTGATAAGGACTCACTAATTACACCAAAAAAGACAAATGTTAATACTAATGCTTTTGTAATATTGATTAGCAACTCCGAAACTTTTTTAGCTGAAAAAATCTGTTTTGCATTACTAACAGGATTAAGCCTTTTTATATCAATTTTTAGCGACTTTGGTGAAAACATGACACCAATTTGAATCCAGCTTGCCAATATTCGAGTTATTACAGCCACTGCAATAAAAACACTGATTAACGATATTGCTAAGATAAATGTCTTATTGACAACTTCAACAACAGCAGATGAGAATGGTTGGCTTATCCGTGAAATTGGCCAAGATATCAACTGTTGAAGCAATGACATACCATAATGCTGAGATGCTATCAGAAGCTCAAAAAGCATAAAAGATGTTACCAGTTTGATAATATCTTGACTTTGAGAAACTTGTCCTTGTTCTCTCGCATCTTTTAACTTTTTGGGAGTAGGTTTATGTGTTTTTTCACTCACAATGACAGCTCCATCAAGAGGAAAATATAACCGTCATAGCAGTCAAACACCATCTGTTTTAAAGAGTAATGAAAATAACTTAGGTAGATCAGTATATTGCTTGATATCACCGCCCGCTAAGTACCATAAAGTGGCACTATAGAGTGATAATACTATTAGGGCAGCTAAACTTTTTGCCGGCATCGATAAGAAGTAAACCTGTAGTTGAGGACTATATAAGCTGAGAATAGCAAAACCAAGATCTATTAAAAAAAGTATAGCAATAGGCGGTGCACTATATAAAACAACCTTTTGCATCATATTAGACATGTGCTGAATAATTACATTGTGTCCATCTATTACTGGTTCTGGTATCCAGTTTGTAGGAGGCCATAAGGTAAAGCTGTCTATTATGATTGTAAAGAATAGAGCAAATACACCGGTTTCTATCATCAAAATAACCAGTGTTTTTTGTAGAAACTCCCCCAGCATTGATGAATTCCCTCCCATCGCAGGGTTGAAATAACCACCAGATAAGGCTCCTCGCTGATTGTCTAAAAATGAACCAACAGACTCAAACAGCCAAAAAGGTAATGCTAATAAGTATCCTATCATTAGTCCTATCATCGCTTCTTTAAAAGCCAATAAAGCAACTGTTAGTACATTAATGGAATCAATAGGTAGCTGAAATTGTAGGCCAAATGCAACAGGCAATGCTACCCCCAAGACAATAGCATTGCGTACCATACCTTTAATAAACCTAAATGAAAAAAAAGGAATTATTAACAAACATACAAGTACTCTTGGTATAGAGAGTGTATAAGCTAATAAGAATTGTTGAAATGGTTCAAATAGCTCTATCATTTAGGAGTTTCTTTATATACCCATCATGAATCATTTTTAGGTGTAAAAATAAAGTGGTATATACTCACAGCGAAGGGTTATTAAGGCGAGGCAAGCAAACGATGAAGCCCCAGGAGATTAGATAAGCTAAATGACTGGGGTGAAGAGTGATGGTAACAAAGCCTAAAAATCATTCGCGAAGAATATACATTCATCTGGACATTTATACCTTTTTGGTTATCTACCGATAAAAGAGATCAAACTAAATACTAATGACATTAACTGAATAAGCTCACCACCAATCCAACGACCAGTCAGAGCTAAAGTAACACCTACTGTAACCAACTTAATAGCGAAAGGTAAAGTCTGATCTTGTATTTGTGTGAGGGTTTGTACTAAAGAGGTAAGAACACCTGCTGCAATTGCAATAATTAATGGAGGTGATGTTAACATAACAACTAATATCAGACCTTTTTCGAATAAACTTATTGTTTCAACACTCAAATAATTTCCCCTTTAAGCAGGTATTGAAAATATCATGGGTCATTAAGCATATGAAAGCACTAGATTCTGTAAAAGCTTATTCCACCCTTCAACTAATACAAACAGTAAAACCTTTAATGGCAGTGAAACTGTCATTGGAGCAACCATTTGCATCCCTAGTGCTAATAAAATATTTGATACTATCAAATCAATTACAATAAATGGCACATAAATAAGGAAACCAATTTCAAAGCCTTTTTGTAACTCAGAAACAACAAATGAAGGGATAAGAATAATAAAGTCATCTAGTTTAGTACTATTCACCAATTCAGATGGCCACATTTGTTTTGCAGATTCAAGAAATGTGTGCTGTATATCTGAAGAGCTTTGCTTCAACATAAATGCTTTCATCGGTTCAGAGGCTTGCAACACAGAATCTACTATGGTGCTTTTATCTACATTTTCCGTTTTCAATTCAGTTATATGTTCTCCTACCTGTTTAATAACAGGTGCCATAATAAAGATTGTCAATGCTAATGCCATACCGTAGACAACCATATTAGGAGGAATTTGTTGTATCCCCATTGCATTTCTGACCATCAATAACACGACTGATATTTTTAGAAATGAGGTGGTAATAACCATTAGCAAAGGCAATAGTGCTATTCCACCTAAGAAGAGGGTAATGGTTACAGGGTCAAACCCCGCTGCATTCATTCTTCTTGCCCCCAATGCCTTACTATTTCTACTCCTAATCGACCAGCAACATCAACTAATATCCCTCTTCCAATTACTTTATTACCAGATAACAGCTGAACCTCTTCTGGGCAAGGTGAACTTAGCATTAATACTACACCATTTGCTAATTTATCTAACTGACCAACACTAACAGAAATTTCTCCCAGCTGAACTTTTATATTAATCAGTAATTCATCAATTTTTTTAGGTTCACTTTCTGAGTTTGGTATAATTTTAGATACAACTTCAAGTTCATTATGGTTTTCATTATTTTCTACATTTATTGAGTCTGCTGCCTCTACTGAATCCACTCCGATCACCCATTGTATTAGTTGTATTTGAGGTTTATTACTTAAATGTTGATAAACTACATTAGCTCTTCGACCAAATATAGATATATTTCCTTCACCTTTTACATTGAAGTAACTCCTTTCTAGTACAAGTACATCACCAACATTTAGTTTGATCCAAGTACTTAGCTTTAGATCCAAATCACCCACAATACAATTTTCTTTAATGGTAAAATTATTTTTTATCCAAGATGCTGGATTACAGTCTTGCCACCCATCCTTAGTAAAAAATGCTAGCCAAAACTGGGGTTCGGCCCATATTTGGGTAAGAATATTACAATCTTTAGTTTGAACTCTACAGTTCAATTCTATAGCTTTTTCATTCTTTCCTACTCTGCTACTGGGTGATAGCCAACCAAATAAGCTACTAAAAGTGTCAGGAAGTTGATTTAATATTAAACTAATAGTTGGCTCTAGCAATTCTTGATCCTTATCAATAGAAATACCACTGACACCCTTGATAAAGAGCTCAAAGTCATATAGCCAAAAATTTCCATAATCTGAAGTTAAAGCTAAACATCTAGTGGAAGTAGTATCATATATATCGTATTTATTTCCATCATAAGGTAATTCGAAAAACAACCTAACTTTTTCATTATTACAGCCTATTTCTCTATACAGCCCACTACTAATTATGCAGCGCAGTTGTGCTTCTTCAAGCGAAATTTTCTTTTTAATATATTGATTAAGTGCAGTTGGGTATTGACTCATGCATCACCACTTTATCAAAAGCTACTACTTACACTTAAAACAACTTTTTTATCAATAGTACCTTCTATAGCATTCATCAGTTCAACTTTTGAGCCATTAATTTTATTTAAAATATCTTTACTCCTGACTATAATATTTATATAACAATTATTGTTACCATCATATTCAAGTAAAACATCTATTTTATTTTTTACTTCAAACTCAAAGCTAAGCTTTATACTCTCTCCTTGCTCTAGCTTAGCGTTTCCTGATAATACTTGATTATATATCCCAAAACATAGCTCATCTAAGTAATTTTTTTGTAGACTATTATATACAAATTTGGTATTTCCATTTTTTTCTATCCATTTATACTTTCTACTCCGGGCATATAAAGTTTCAATAGAAGCAGTAGATACCCCCTCTCTGTTATTAATTAGTTTAGTAAAATCAATATATTCGTGATACTGATCCAGATTTTTATTATTATTTTTTACAGAAGTATAACGTTTTACATTTTTTTCTTTATATTTCGATTCCGAAAATACATCATTATTTGTATTAATGTATTTTGATAGCCGGGCATAGCTCATAAAACCACCTATCAATTTTTCAGCTTATTTTTTACAATATTTAATTTTTCTACACTTTTTGTTACTGCAAGATAATTTTTCTTTGCATCATTCATTAATTCCGTTCTTTCAGAGAGTTCTTCAACAGCTTTTTTGTACTCATCAACTTGTAACTTAGCTGCTTTTTTTAGTTTATAGTCTATGTTTAACCAGCTTTTAAGTTCTTTTGGCAGCATACTTGAGCCTATATAGCTATCATCTAATAAGTTTCTCGTTTCTTTACAACACTCTTCTTCAGTTTCCATTTTTTGCAATCTAAGATTGACATTGTCCTTTGCTTCCTTGACTATTTTAGCAGCATTATTATATGTATTGGTAACCTGCAACAAACGTTTTTCACGGATTTTTATTATTTTTTCGAGTTTAGCAATCTCATCTCTAGAACCAACATCTAATACATCACAATCTTCTATAAGGTATTTGGTTTTTATTTTTTTCATTAACTAATATACGAATTATCAGATGATGGGTATATATTCATTGGTATGATTATATACTACCTAAATTTTTGACTTAAAAAGAATCAACGCAGGTGTATTTCATGATGCCAATAATAAGTTTAACTGACTTGTGCTATATTCTAACGAATATACATCACGAGTATCTTGCTGGAGAAACTCATTAATTTTAGGGTAAAAACCAACTGCTTTATCAGATATGTTATCAGAACCAGGTTGATACTCACCTAACCGAATAAGCATTTCTAACTCACCATAACGATTAAGTAACTGCCTAGCCTCTATCGCCAACTTGCTATGTGTAGGTTCAACAATATTATTCATTACTCGGCTTAAACTTCCTAATACATCAACCGCAGGGTAATGACCTTTTTCTGCTAGCTGTCTAGACAACACAATATGACCATCTAATAAGGATCGAGCTTCATCAGCAATAGGGTCTGACATTGAATCTTTTTCTATTAGTATTGTGTAAATTGCAGTAATGGATCCTTTATTGGTTTTCCCTGCTCGTTCAATTAAGCGCGGTAACATTGTATACACTGATGGAGGAAAACCTCCTCTAGCGGGAGGTTCTCCTGCAGCAAGCCCAATTTCTCGTTGTGCTCTAGCAAACCGAGTTAATGAGTCTAGTAATAATAACACTCGTTTCCCTTGGTCACGTAATCCTTCAGCAATAGCTGTCGCAGTAAAGGCAGCTCTTGATCGCTCCATTGATGTACGATCCGATGTTGCACAAATGACAATTGATCGGCTCAAAATCTCATCATCAAGCTCATGTTCAAGAAATTCCCTTAGTTCTCGTCCACGCTCACCAATTAAAGCAAAAATAATCACATCAGCATCTGCACTTCGTGCTAAAGAAGCCAATAAGGTTGTTTTACCACAGCCTGCACCCGCGAATAACCCTATTCGTTGTCCTTCACCTAAGGTAACAAACGTATCTAGGGATTTAATTCCTGTTATTAACGGTGTTGTTATTCGTGCTTTTTCAATGGGACTGACTGCATCAGCAAGTACCGAAAATGTATCATTGCTTGGATTAGCACAAAAAAAACCTTTATTAGAATCAACCATTGCACGGCCAAAACCATCGACTACTTGGCCAAAAATATCACCTTCAATTTTAAGGCGATGGTTACAGCCTAAAGGCTGAATATATGTTCTACTTGAAACCCCCTCTAATGGACTTAATGCAGATAGCAAAGCAGTTTGATCAGTAAAGCCTACAATTTCTGCCAGAATAGATTGCTCAGGTAAGTCAAAGTCAATCAACCGACATAATTCACCAATTTTAGCACCCGGGACAGAGCCTTCGATTAATGTCCCTAAAACTTGCTTTACCCTACCTAATACTTTTACACAAGAGTAGCTCGCTATGGTATTACATAATAATGTAGCCCACTTATCTATCTTATTGCATAGTACTAGATCGTTATTATATATCTGATTATCACTGCTATTTACCATGCTATTTCTACTTTATGTTTTCCATCAAACAGTAATTTATTTCCCTTAATCGATTTTAAGCGAAAACCATCAAGTGACTCACCCAGTGTTATTCGTTTATTATCATCAGTAACAATATGAGCATATGGCCCTGCTGTAACTCTTATAATATGAAAAGGTAAAGAGCGATCAACCTTTCTAACATGATTACTTATAATAAAATCATTTGGATGTTGTAAATTAAACCGAATAAGCATTCTTTCTAGTCGCCCTAATTGATCTGGTTTTAACTCACCAACTAATCTCAATTGCTTATTTTTAACATCAATACTAACTGAATCTAAATCACGCTCTTTCAACATGTGTTTAAAATTTGCTAAAAGCATTTTTTGGTTATCTGTTGATTTTATATCTTCTTTAATATGAGCACTGCTACTGCCTATAGTATTATTACTATCTGAATATCCATTTGCATATATAATTACACAGGCGCCTACTAAAAATAATGTTAAATAACGAGTTAGTTTTGTTATTTTTTGCTTAAGCCTATTCGAGCTGGTTGTCTCTTTTCCTTTTTCAAAACTCAGCCTATTGGGGGCATACAAACACTGATCAAACATTGGCCAAATTTCATTAGTATCTGATACACAGATCCATACGCCTCCTACACTAAACTTCTCATCTTTTCTTATACACTTTTTTTCAGTTATCAGTTCACCAGTAGCATCCCAACTATCTCCTTCTAACTTAACTAACAACCAGCTATCTGATATCACATCGTTGTAGGCTTGATTAGTTCCAATACTAATATGTTGCTCACTAATGCCTGGATCTACCAACACCAAATCAGCTTCTAATGAAGAACCGATTACAATTTGCTCACCGTCTAAAAGAAGTGATACCCCCCGATGTAGACCATTTAGCACCCTTAGCTCAAACATAGCAGTCTCAAATAAATTTGCCTTTATCCCATAAGTGCCCAATTCCAAAGAATTGTTCATTTTATTTAAAATTACTTTTGTTCAGCAGTTGGACTAAATACCACTGTGGAAATGCCAACTATTTAATGGGAACAAATAACCAAGCAAAGACTACTAACCACTATGGAAAGAATAAAAGGTGCCTCAAATAACTGTATACCCTACGTTTTGGGTATATATTAAACTGGAACAGTATATGAATGCCGATTCAATTATTTATAATATTGGTGAACACTTGGGTATACCAGAACTTAAGCTAAGTGATAATTTAACTTGTAATATTGTGTTAGACAATCAACTATCAATAAATATCGAATATTCACAAGAAAGCAATGAGTTACATTGCTACACTATATTCCCTCCATCACTCTTCGCCAATTTCACCGATACTGCTACTAAATTACTAGAAGCAAACTTATTTACATTTGAAACGCAAGGTGCAACATTTGCGTTAAACAAAACAACTGGTGATATTATCCTGTGCCAGTGTTTTGATTTACTGTTTATTAATTATCAATTATTCAACGACAAGTTTGATATCTTTGTACAAACTGCCGCCTATTGGCAAGGTCAATTCAATCAAGGACATTCTTGGTGAAGAACGGTGTATGAATAAACAATGAGGGTAATAATCACATGATGCAGCAAATAGGCAGACAAGCCTCTAGAGCTATGATAGTAAAAGCTGGTGACTTTACTAGTAAACTCCCAAATGAAAATGCAAAACAAGGTATCGCTCCCCCACCATTAAGAGCAATGGGTTTGCCAGAAGCCGAAATGGCAAAATCACAAGAAAAAGCTAAAGCATTTACAATTTCAATGTCATCTAGCACAATTAAAAATATTAAGGACTTATTGCAAGGCACTGATGACAAGAAACCAGTTCAAGTCCATCAGAATAAAACTAAAGGAGATAAAAAAATTGATGATTTCATTGATAAACACCCTGAAAAAACATTAGATTTTGCTGATTTCCCTAAAAATCGTCTACATACAGCAGAAAGATTATTAGGTAGAGATATACCTGACCTTAGTAAAGTTAAAGAAATTTATGATAAACATTCTAAAACCATAGAATCCGTCAGCCAATTAGATGAAGGGGAAATAAAGTCTGCAGTAGCTAAAGCTACTGTAGAACATACACTAATACAAGCAGCGAAAAAACCACAGCAAGCCATTACATTTATGATGGATGGAGTAGATAAAGCTCATACTATTTCTTCTATAACAGATGAAAAGCAATCAGATTTGATCAATCATTTAACGGAGCTTGCTAAACATGATATGACGCAACTTTCTGTTAATATGGGTGAGAATGTATTGTTAAATACAGGGGGACGATTAGCAGCCTCTGCAATAGGTGGTCCAGCCGGAGTTGCTCTAAATGTAGCTGTAACAGCTAATCAAGCTCTAGGTGCTGCCCAATTAGGTTATGCAATTAGCGATGCAGCTAAAAAATTAGATCAATTTGAAAGTGACAATCCAGGTTTATTAGATAGAATTGCAGAAGAAATTCATCAAAAAGCTGATACAAAAATGGATAGCAAATTAGAGTAACTCATATCGTTTAACCAGAACAGCCAACTTTAGTAGCCTCATAAAATGAGGCTAACCATTCCCAGTAATGTCATGTAACCTTACACCACTCTTATACTTAATATTATATTGATATTTTAATCAAAGATAAAATCTTTATATTATCACTGATTTCTGCATAGGACATTACATGGATATGGAAATACTCAACTTCGATTAAATTCCTCAAGTGTCGTCTGATATCTTGAGCAACTAACAAAACAGGACACTTTTTATCAGTACAAGCATTAACTACCTCTCCTATCTGATCAAGCAAGTGCCGAGTCATTTCACCTTCCAATGCAAGAAAACCACCATTGGATGTATTTCTTATTGCTTTCCTTAAAACGTCTTCAGTTTCTAAGCTTAGTAACATAACTGATAGTTGATTATTATCTGCAAATTCATAACAAATTTGATCACGTAAAGCTACACGAATATGTTCAACCAAAACGGCTATATCTCTTTCATTTCCTGCATGTTCGACTAATGTTTCCAAAATTTTACGCATATTTCTTAAACCGATACGCTCTGCCATCAAACGCTGGAGTATTTCAGCTATTCGAACATACGGAATAACTCTAACCAACTCTTTTGCTAACTCTGGACGCTCTTTTTCCAGCCAAGCGGCAATCTTGGCCACTTCTTGTACGCCCGTAAATTGTGGACCTTTCTGAAAATAGATTTTTTCAATTGCTTGTTCAACCAGTTCATAACAAGAAAAACATTGTATATTCGCCGAAGCTAACTGCTCCTTATATTGATAATCTACCCAATTAAGCTTCCCTTCATTTCGTTCCTCAAGTCCCTTATCAAATGGAATAGCCAACTGTTGCAAGGTTGCTTCGTTATTTATCACAGCTAATTTAGCTGAACAAACCGTCCCCATAATAGCTGGTACTTCATAAACACAAAATTGGTAACAACTTGTTGAAATACTATCAGTATATGAAACAGCTAGTTTGGGTATTGACATGCCATAATGAGTTACAATGTGATTTCGTATACTCCTGAGCTTTTCAATGAGCCGTTCAGATTCTTTACTACCATCAAGTGATGTATGTAGCTTCAATAAAAATGGTTGCGTTGGAATATATTGAGTTGCATCCACTTTGCCTAATTTTATCTCTTCATCCGTTGGGGGACTCGAATTTGGAATTGCAGCCTGTTGCTGTGCCTGTTCATTGGCTTTTAATTGAGTAAAACCCAATACTGCAGATATTAATGAGAGACAAATAAATACCGCTGTGGGCATTCCAGGAACACTTGCAAAACCTAACATCACTGTTGCAGCGATTAACCAGGCTTTAGGCTGACTTAGTACCTGTTCAACAATTTCTTTACCTACATTAAGCTTACTTTCAACATTATTACTACTTACCCGAGTAATAATCATTCCTGCTGTCAGCGCTAATAACAAAGCAGGAATTTGTGCTACCAATCCATCACCAATAGTCAAAATTGCATAGAGTTGTAACGCCTCTGCTCCTGTCATCCCCTTTTGCAAGGCACCAATAGACGCACCACCAATCAAGTTAACAAATACAATAATTAAACCTGCGATAGCATCCCCCTTAACAAATTTCATGGCACCATCCATAGCACCATAAAGCTGGCTTTCTTTACCAAGTGCCTCACGAGCAGCGGCTGCATGGTATGGGCTAATTAAGCCCGCTCTTAAGTCACTATCAATTGACATTTGTTTGCCAGGCATTGCATCTAAACTAAAACGTGCTCCCACTTCTGCCACTCGTTCAGAGCCTTTTGTAATCACTAAAAACTGCACTATGGTTAAGATCAAAAAAATCACTACACCTACCGCAAAATTACCACCCACTACAAAATGACCAAATGCCTCTACAATAGAGCCTGCATCAGCCTGTAATAAGATAAGGCGAGTTGTTGTAATTGACAAAGCTAACCGAAATAAGGTGGTAATAAGAATTACTGAGGGAAAGGTTGAAAATGCTAAAGGGCCTGGCAAGTACATTGCCAGCACGACTAATAATGAGGAAACACAAATATTCAGTGCAATAAGACCATCTACTAACATTGTTGGCAATGGTAATATCATCATAAAGACAATACCAACAACAGCTAATGGTATTAAAAGCTCTGCGTGTGTTATAACAGCATTAGAGATAAAATTGATTTTTTGTAGTATTTTATTAACTTCCATGATAGCCGGCCTTTTCATAATCGATACCGTATATCAAACTGCGATGAACCGCACTCTTCTATCGTTTTTTGGTCAATATGCTGTAACATAGCACTTAATATTTCTTGACGACCTGGCTCTTCAGCCCATAATTTTTTTGGAAGCTTACACATAATAGAGTAGAATCCATTAACAAAGGATAATGTTTCTGCTGGATCCGTTACTATTCCCCTAGCTGTTAATTCTTCAAAGTCACTACTCACAAATTCAATTTCAGTAAAAAAAACGGCTTGTTTAGCTAGCATTACAGCACTAATCGATATTTGATTATTTAAATCTGCTTTATTTAATAGACAGCGGCAATCCTCAACTATTGAGCGAGCTCCATTACTTGATTCAAGGTCATTAAAGATTCCTTTTAAGTATTGAGTAGCCATTGATGGATGATTTGCATTGAGGTCAGCTGATACCGCAAGCGTAAAAGCATCAAGCGCATTAATAAATTCATCCTCAGCAACAGTATCTAATAATTTAGTGAATATACCACGAATTGTCTCAGAGCCTATAATCGTTTCATAATAATTTTCACGTAACTGCCGCTGCTGGTTATTATTTGCTATGTTTTCTGCTATCGTATCGGCTATATTAAATCCAGCTTGGATTGCCTGACCATGACCTAATAGATAAATAGAAATATCTTTACTTATTTTATCGACTAATTTTTCATTATTATCATCTCTAAGACAAGATTCAACTTCTTTCAAAATAATGAACTTTTTTAATGGTTCAAAATCACTACTTTTATGCCATTCATCAAGATCTCCATCATGATTAAGATAATGATAAAGCTGTTGCGATTGGTTTTTTAATGTATCTTCACTGCCATCCTCTTCTAACAACTGATAGACTTCTCTTAGTGCCTCAATTTTTTCTATTCGTTTATCTAACTCAATGTCATAGTTATTTAGCTTATTCGTACCTGACTTCGCTTTTCTCTCTTCTTTTTCACTGAATTGTAGTGTTAGTTCTTCTGTACTTTTTGTTAGTTGTGCTGATATTCCTTCTTTAATATTATTCGGCTGCCTTGGTAAACTTGCAGTACGTGACAAAGTGCCAGACTGAGCTAAACTATTGTTTAAATTAACTAGTGACATATAATGCCTTAATTATTATAGATATACCTTTCTCGAATTTCTTTAGGCTCACAAAAGCTTAGCTCGAATCATTTCTCTTGCTCTGGCTACTCTAGATTGAACAGTACCCAGAGGTATTGACAGTTCCTCAGCAACCTGCGCATAACTGCTTTCATTAATAATTACATTAACTAATGTTTGCACAATTTTATTTGGTAACAGTATTTTATTAGATACGATAAAATCTAGGATTTCTTTTCGCTCAATAATGTTATATGGATCGTCAGTACCATACCCATTCACTTTTTTATATTGACAATCGTCCTCTACAGATATATTTACAGACAATTCTCCTACTGGTTTTCTGCATTGATTACGTATTAAATTAAAAGCTATACCAAACAACCAAGTTTTAGGTGTTGATTCGCCTCTAAAATTTTTAGCGCACCGTATAGCCTCTAAAAATGTAGACTGATAAATATCATCAACATCATTTTTATTCCATAAGTGATAACAAATAAATTTCCTAAGGTCTTTGCCATGCTCTCTGACTAAGTTAACAATATTAATTTTTGGATTATCATTTTTTTCTTTATTATCATCAAGCTTAAAGTAATCTTTTTTATGACATAATAACATCTACTACCCCAAATAGTATTCTTCTGGCTTTATTTATGGAATATATTGATAGAGCAAAATAAGTATCCACTTACATTTAATCTGCGATTAAATGCAATAATTACTTATATGCCTATATGACGTCTGAACGATGGATTTGTGAATAAAAAATTTGAAGAAGAAGAATTTAGAGAAACGCATGCTTCATGACGGATTGTTTGACAAAAAAGCCGGGGGCAGAAGACCTTGGCTTTTCTCTTGTAGCCTATAGCTATTTAATATCAATTCGACGAATTGAAGGGCTAGTTTCTTCTAGTTTTGGCGCTTTTAATGTAAGAACTTCATCTTCAAGCTTCGCTGAAATGTCACTCTCATGGACATTATTTCCCACACTAAAGCTGCGCATTAGTTTACCGTAACGTCTTTCTTGCCTAATGACTTTACCTTCTCTTTCCTCCTTACCTTCCTGTTTGGTTTCAGCTTCTAACGTTAATGTGCCATTTTCAAGTGTTAAGTGAATATCCTCCTTTTTAACACCGGGAATCTCAGACTAATAGTTCATAAGAATAATGATTTATTATTTAAAGTCATTGACTGGACCAGCATCCATATCAACATCAACGAAGCCATCTTCCCCCATCCTAAGTTTCGGGCGACGCTCTGAACCAGGAGAGCTGTAATATTCAACAGGCTTTATTACTATACCATCTACAGTGTTCATTATTATACCAGGAACACAAGTGTATACCCTGTTATCCTTATTGGCATTATTAGCATCAATATTTACCGTTGTACCACTATGATTATCAATTAACATTGATACCTTGTAGCGACGAAATGAACCAGTACCATTTGATTGGGCTGAATAGGCAACGGGGACAACAGCCAGTATATTTTCTGTTAGCCTAATTTTAATGGTTTCTGTCTTTACTTTACTTTTCCCCCTACCAACATCCCCCAAATGTTCAATAGCACCATTTTGGTAATTTTGTAGGGGTGGAATGCCATCTGCTCCAAACATTGCAACATCAATCTGTTTACCCTCTGTAGTATAAACTAACGCATAAACATCATAATCTGTACCACTACGCCATGATATAGAAGCCGTAATTTCTGCTGTTTTTTCTATTACAATTGGTTTTTGTCCCTTAACCAAGTCTATTTTGCCACTTGCTTTTTCAAGGTTAATAGCTAGCGAACTGGAAGAATTTGCTGGTTGTTGGGCCGCTTTTGTTTCTATCTTTGCTGGCTCACTAGGGCTGTCTTGAACTTCAACGCCATAATGCTCGCATAACCCAGCTAATCCTGATGCAAACCCTTGCCAGATTGCCCTTGCTTTTGCCTGGTTATTTCTAACATATAGCTCCAATACAATAATGCCATTTTCTGAACTAAAGCTGGCAGGAACTAATTCCACTACCTGACCACCGGCATGCACTTCAGCTTTTAAGTTACTAGCTAACGCAAATCCATTATGATGGTCTTCAGTTAACGTAATTGACACCTTAGCAATGTTTGTAGGCGCTTTGGATAAATCAAAATCAATCTGATGCTTTCTTTGCTCTCCTACATCTTTAGGCGGTGAAAAAACCGCCACACTCGCAGGGTCAGAAGGCTGATTAAAAAATACAACCCCACTATCATTCAATACTTTTCCAGAACCGCTCAGGATGAATGCTGTTAAATTAATGTCTAATTTTTGATCAATTTTATGACTTACTATCACCGTTCCTGAAAATGCCTCAAGTAGAATATTACCACCTGGTTGCAGCGTCTGAGTCATATACAACTCCTTCTATTTATACCCTTAAGTTTTAAATAACATCTATTTTAACTATTTTTGATATTCTTACTATAATTGACTTATATCAGCAGCGTAAACATTGAAAATGAATTTTTGGTATAACAATAAAATAATAGATATATTCATAATTTCTATCTTATTGTCTTCAGCAGCAATAGGTGCAGCTCAACAGAAAAAACTCTGGACAGGTAATATCTACTTTGAAAACGACTTGTTTACTGAAACCGATCAAAACTATACCAATGGTATCAAGTTTTCTCTAGTTTCACCCAATTTACAAAGTTTCGAGGAAGATGATCAGCTTCCTGACTGGTTTACTCATATTAACCAACAGCTGACTTTTTTTCATCCAAAAATAAAAGTCAATCATAATATTGTCATATCTTTTGCTCAAGTCATGTACACTCCCGAAGATATTGATAGTAAGACACTGATTGAAGATCAACGACCTTACGCTGGCTGGCTTTATTTTGGTACTGCTTATCATGCTCGTTCAGAGCACCAACTTGACACAATTGAGTTAAATCTGGGAGTAGTTGGCCCCCTTGCTTTAGCTCATGAAACTCAGGACTTTATTCATGACTTAAGAGGGCTTGAAAAGTCTAATGGTTGGGATAATCAGCTGAAAAATGAACCTGGACTGATCGCGCTTTATGAACATAAGCATAAGTTTATTTCACAAACCGCTAATTATGGCATTGGTTATGATGTCATATTACACGCAGGTGGCGCTGTGGGCAATGTTGCAACCTATTTAAATACCGGGTTTTCAGTACGAGGAGGTTGGAAGATCCCTGATGACTTTGGTACTTCATCAGTACGCCCTGGAGGTGATAATAGCGCTCCAGGTAAGGGGTGGGTACTAAACAATGGGTTTGGTATTCATATGTTTGCTTCTGTTGATTCTCGTTTTGTAATTAGAGATATTTTTCTCGATGGGAACACTTTCAGAGACAGCCATTCTGTTGATAAAGAATTATGGGTTGCAGATGCCTCTGTAGGTCTTAGTGTAACAGTAGAAAATGTCAAAATTTCTTTTGCCAGAGTCTTTCGTACTAGGGAATTTAAAAAACAACCTCATTCTCATAGCTATGGCTCGTTATCTATATCTTTTTGGCAGTTTTTTTAATATAAAATGTTCATGGTGCCTGTACAATTTGATGGGTCTTGCATAAGACGGCTTGCGATGTATAAGCCTAATTACCTTTCCAAGCAAAACAGCAAAATATAAGCCCCCATCAAACAGCTCCTTTGCCAATCATGAACATAACTAGCTTTTAAACAAATTAGGCAAACCTCCCTTACCATGACCGTCATAACCAAACTTATCTAGCTTAACGCCCATTGTATTAGCAATTGAAACCAAGAGTTTAGTATGAGCTTCTTCTTTGTATTTTAAATATCTTCCTGTAGTTAAGTCACCACCAGCTCCACCGATTAACAAAAAATGGCATATTGTTGTGATCATGGCGTGCTCCATCACCAAGCTCTGAACATACCATAATTAAGGTATTATCAAGCATAGTGCTACTACCTTCAGGCCTATTTTTAAGCGCATTAACCAAATACAACAAACGCCCCATAAATCAACGTTTAAGTTTGATGAAATTTTTCGCTAAAGTACCATTTGGATTATTACCATAATGAGAAGCATCATGATTATTAATACTTACGCCAGTTTCAGCAATTTTAGTTGGACTAACTGGGTGCGACCACATCAGTATTCGCCTGCCGTTGCGAGTAACACCTCTGCTTCATCATGTTGATGTTTATTAGCTGAATCAAATGAGGATAATTTAACATTATGGATTATTTGATCATTTACTTTAACCTTCCAGTGGTCACCTTTATTGCCATACCAGATATCCCAGCCAACTTTTACTTTATTGCCCTCAGGGTTCTGTGGTAATTGTGTGGGAAAATACCATTCTCTTAACTGGGGTTTGGCTGGCACCATATCAGCTTTTACATTCGCAGCAAATACTGCCAAACCAATGCCGCTGACTAGTGATAGTCCACTAAGCCAAGGCAGTCTGCACTTGTTTTGTTTAGTCACCAGTCACTCTCCCATCAGCAAGCGGTGTATATATCCTTCTTGAATGATTTTTAGAGCTTGTTATCATCGCTCTTCACCCTAATCATTTATAAAAATATAAACTCATGGGGCTTCATCACTTGACGGCCCCCCTAAAAACCATTCACTTTGGCTATAGTTTTTCTATAGGCAACTATCTATACAGGCTGTTTTATTCACAGGCTATCAGGTATGGGGAAACAAACCGTTTAGTATTGAGAAGAGTATAAAAAATAGAAGCGTACTGGCTAACAACCGAATCATCAAAATAAAAACTGCATTATTTGTATAGTTATTATATGTGACCCACATTTAAATAAAACAAAAAGCGCACTCTAAAATAAGGGGATTCAACCAATAATAAGTACAGCTACGCAATGATTAGAATAAAAACATAAAAAAAGCGCAGTTCACACTGCGCTTTTGATAAATTACCTTTCAACTTTAGCTTAGCATTTTTCTCCTTGATGCCATACCTAACAAGCCTAATCCTAAAATACCTAAAGTGGCAGGCTCAGGTACATACATTAGTTGAGCGAAGGTATACAAACTAGTCATATTTTCTTCATCAGTGATAAACTCAGCCATACCATTCACACTCAGGATTGCATTATTAATGTCACCGGTAGGATCATTAATAGTATTGAAAATGGTTAGCATGTAAGCTTCTGAATTGATGAGTAACTTAATTTGAATGGGAATTGGAATACCACCAAATAGTGTTGACATAAATTTATCATCACAAGGAGGAGTCAAGTCACCATTCAACCCAAAGTCACAATCACCACCTGGAAAGTTTAGTGTTTCCATAAAAGTGAAGTTAAATAAACTAGCAATGGTATTATCGATATCAGCGCCTCCTGGTAATGACGTACCAGCCTCAGTAAATACCGCATTGGCCACATCAGCCAAGGTTGGACTACCTGGTAATTTATAATGGGCTGTGCTTAAAGTACCCATGCTATCCATTTCCAAAACACCATAAATTTGCCCAGAATCTAAGGTTGGTGCAGGGATTGGATTGTTTACATGTTTAATGGTTGATAACAGAGCAGAAGTACCTGCTGAGTTAAGTTCCACATGGTTCTCAGTAGTTAACTCTAAACTACTCGAGTCACCATTCGACCCCCCCCATGAGATGCGACTGATAGTCTGAGTTGCATTAGTACTATTAGTTGCAGGAATAGGGTCGCCATTGGTATTCACTGCATTTATAAATTCACCACCATCAATTAAATCAAACGTTAATAATGCAGCAGATGTACTGAGTGATGTAACCATGCCGCCTGCTAATAAGGTCGCTGTAACTAAGGATTTTAACTTCATCAGGATTTCCCTCAAGGATATTAACGATAGCTTTTCAAGCCGCCTACGTGCATCCTCTATTGCATGTAAGGTACCAACCCTAAAAAGTTAAATTATTTCAACGTATTACGTTTACTATCAGCACAAACTTTACACCCTATGTAAAATATGCAAACAAGCTCCTTATAAAAATAATAATAATTCAGTAGCACTTATACCCGATAAGACAGTTGAAGCTGGTTAGTTAGGTGGTTTTAGTTGTATATCCACTTAAGAAAGGTTAAAACGATAGCCAAAATTGTGGGAGAGGCCATTGATTAGAAAATGAAGCTACAAGCACCTCAAAATCAATCACGAATAAATAGACTATATAAAACTGTCATAAAAGATATTCCATTCAGACTAAATTTAAAGATAGCTTTATTTTTTTGACTGAACTAAAGTGCCAAATTTACAATTTTATAACTGATAAAAAAATAAGAACAATATTATCATGAATCAACTATATGACTTTGCCATTATTGGCACTGGTGCTGCGGGTAGTGTCTTAAGTTATTTTTTAAGCCAGTCTGGTGCAAGTGTCTGCTTACTCGAAGCAGGTAAAAATATCCCTGCAGGTCAGTACCCTACTAATGAACTACACGCTAACAGTCGACTATTCTGGCAAGGTGGTATGGAGTTAAATCATCAGGCAAACCTACTCTTTTTAAGAGGTAAAGTAGTTGGTGGAGGCACCGTTGTAAATCAATGCTTACTTGATCGATTCGATCAAATAGCTATCGATAATTTTAAACAGCATTCAGGCATCAGTTGGTTTAACTCTCAAGAATTAAATCAGCATTACTGTCAAATCGAACAACATCTTAGACTTGAAGTAATTCCTAAACAATACTGGAATGGAAATGCTCACCTCTATGCGAAAGGCTTTGAGAGTAACCAATTAAAGTATGCACCACTACGGCGAGGACAAAACCAGTGTCATAATCATAAAGCCAATGACTGCATTGTCTGTTTAGGCGGTTGTAATCGCCAGTCTAAGCAAAGCATGACTGTCACTTTTTTACCTAAAGCATTGCAACAAAACGTTCATTTAATTGACCAGGCTCAGGTTCAGCAAATTATCTATGGTAAACCACAAGTTGTTGTTTATGGAACTAAAAATAATCATCCCCTTCAGGTAAGGGCTAAACGTGTTATCGTAGCTGCTGGAGCTATAGGCAGCACTGAGTTGTTATTAAAATCTGGTTTTGGTCAATCTTTGCCTGCTCTAGGAAAAGGCTTTTTCTGTCATCCACAGCACATGGTATTTGCAGATATGCCCGAGCCTGTCGATGCCCATAAAGGTGCATTTCAAGCATTAAAATCAGCAGACCCTAGGTTTCGCCAACAAGGTTTTAAACTAGAAAATGTATTTGGTGGCCCTATTGCCACCGCTATGATGAAATCTGGTTATGGAATTTCTCATCACCAGTTTATGCAGCGCTATCGTCACCTTGCTTGTATTGAAGTGGCTATCCAAGATGAAAACGCTGGCCAAATCAAGCTCACTAGAAAAGGCCAGCTCAGAATCCATAAGGTTTTATCTGACCTTGACCAGCAGAAGGTCAATGCAGGTATAGAGCAAATCTATAATATTTTCTCTAGTCTTCGTCCTAATGTCATCTATAAGCCACACATGCCCATTGGATTACATTTAATGGGTGGCTGTACAATTGGTATCGATCCCAACCAGGCAGTCATTAACGAAAACTTTCAATTATTTGGTTACGACAATATTCATGTGGTCGATAGCTCCATTTTTCCTTGTGCACCAGGCATTAACCCTTCGTTATCAGTAATGGCCTTAGCACATAAGGCAAGTCAGGTTATTTTAGACTTAGCTGGCTATCAACCTGTTACTACTCACTCTAAACAGCCAACTTGGTTAGAAGAAGCACTATAAGTTCTATCTACAAAGTTCTATCTACATTACATATAAAAAATTTTTTAATATATCTATAATCATTTTCCTATAAAAACAATACTATGAAATCCGTCATTTCCCATCAATTATCAACTCGTCAACTTGATGTATTACAGCAAGTGGGAGATATACTTGCCCCAGGTTACGGACAGTTGCCTTCCTTTAGTGAAACAGGCTGCTTACATCATATTGACGAAGTATTAGACTTTACCTCTAAGCAAAATATTAAGGAATTGAAAAATCTATTAACTTGTCTATCATTTCTACCCTCTCGCTGTATTCCTCTTTTTATCAGCTCATTAAACACTCTCAGCCATATCCCAGGCTTTATCGGTCAGCAATGTCGTTTAGGCTTTTGGGGAGTGAAAGGCCTTATTTTCAGTTTGTATTACAGCAACCTCACAGACCCATACCAGAACACTAGTCGTGTTTATGATGCAATCAACTACCATGTCAGTTGTCAGCCAATCACTCAAAGCAACGTTATTATAAAAAATAATCAGGAAAGCTAGCTCATGTCTACTAAATCTCCATCCCAGCAACCGAGCCACCCAACGGATGACTATTTTAAATTAAGAAAGCCACTGACAATTCAAGAAACTGATGCGGCTCCAATCAAAGATATCTATCACGCACTGAGAGCAGCTCAATTGGATTTACAGCAATTTTCAATTCGTCAACGTGCAGCAGAAGTTGATAAGATCATCGATCACATAAAGTCCAGTAAAGAATTAATTTGCAATAGAATTGTCAAAGACACAGGTAAATCTAGAACAGATGCCCTTGTTTCAGAGGTACTGGGAGTATTAGATAATTTACATTGGAATAAGGCCCACGCTCACAAAATTCTTAAAGCATATAAAGTCTCGACCCCCATTTCATTACTTGGCAAGAAATCTTATATTCAACATGAACCTTATGGAACGGTATTAGTGATTGCTCCCTGGAATTACCCTTTTCATATTGCAATGACTTTTATTACCGGAGCATTTCTTGCTGGAAACAGTATTATCTTTAAACCTTCTGAGCATACACCGCTTACCGGCCTGATCGAAGAAATTTGTGCCGTATCCCCTCTACTAAAACAAAACCTAAAAGTCATCTATGGCTCAGGTGTTACTGCTGAAAGATTGATTGATGAAAAACCAGATAAAATTTTTTTTACAGGAAGTACTCGTACCGGAAAGGCGATTCTCAAAAAAGCAGCTCAGCATATCATCCCCGTCGATTTGGAGTTGGGAGGCAAAGATGCGATGGTGGTTTTCCCTGATGTTGATATTCAGCGTACGGTAGCAGGCGCATTATGGGGAGGGCTCACTAATGCAGGACAATCCTGTACATCAGTAGAGTTATTATGTGTTCATGAGGATATTTTCGAACAGTTTAGCAAACAGCTAACTACCCAAATACAACAGTTAGTGATTAACACAGGGGATCAAGGAGATGCTGATATAGGCGCAATGACAACTGATTTTCAACTAGATATTGTCAAACAACAGTTGGATGATGCTATTGAAAAAGGGGCAACTATCATTACAGGGGGAAACACCTTTAATGAAAAGGGGCGGTTTTTTCCACCTACCCTAATTACCAATATTTCACCAGAGATGAAACTATATAAAGAAGAAACCTTTGGCCCTGTTATTGCTTTATTGCCATTTTCTAATGAAAAACAGTTAGTCACGCAGTTAAATCAATTACCCTATGGCCTCAGTGCAAGTATCTGGAGTCGAGACCTTAGCAGAGCCAAACGAATGGCTAGTGCCCTTCAGGTGGGTGCAGTTTCCATTAATAACGTTATGTTAACTGAGGGAAACCCTGCTTTGCCCTTTGGAGGTGTTAAACAGAGTGGCTTCGGTCGAGCAAAAGGTAAGGAAGGTTTGCTTGCATTTACTAGAAGTAAATCCATTTTAGTTGACAAGCAGTCAAATAAAATCGAACCTAACTGGTATCCTTATACCTTAAAAAAATATCAACTATTCCAACAGTTAATTGACACTTTATTTACATCCTCTTGGTCAAAGCTTATCAGGCTTGCCAAAATTGGTATGGCACTAGAGAGCGAAGCCAAAAAAAGTAGACATAATATTAATCATTAGATAAATACAAAAGCAATAAAAATATATCACCTCAACTTTAATAGGATCAGCGCATTAATAAAATACAGTTTTATTAATGCACTGATCGCTAACACTGCTCAACAAGCAACTCGTCACAAATACACAGTTAATATCTATCGGCTATATTAATAACAAACAACTAAGCAAAAGTATTAGTTTAACTGGCCGAAATTATCTTGTAGACTACACATCAATCATAAAAAAATTAAGGAGCACCTCAATAAGTACTCAATACTCATCAACCAATTATTTCTATTTTTATAGAAATAACTTTATATCTACAGCAGTGACATGCCTGCAAGAAATCATTTTTATGAAAATCCAAAGTGGTCAGCCTGCGAGTATTAATCATGAATAAAGAAGTTAAATATATTTTTGTTGACCTAGATGGTACACTCATACGTACCGATTTATTTCTTGAGTCCATACTAAAGCTTATCAAACAAAAGCCACTTTATATTTTTCAAATTTTTTTTTGGTTACTCCAAGGAAGACAGCTAGCTAAAGCAAAAGTAGCCAATTTAGTTGAAATCAATGTTGAAAGCCTTCCTTATACAACTGAGCTAGTCGACTACTTAAAAGTACAAAAAAAACAAGGCAAACGACTGATTCTAGCTACAGCATCAAACCAAACCTTTGCAAATACAGTTGCTAAGTACCTTGGTATTTTCGATCAAGTGATTGCATCTGATAGCACAAATAACCTTAAAGGTACTAATAAACTAGCAAGCATACAGAGCATAGTCGGGAGCGATGATTTTATTTATGCTGGAGACAGTTTAGCTGATCGTCCCATTTGGCAGAAAGCATATTCAAACATATTTGTAGATGCACCCATTAAAGATATAGAAAAAGCTAGACGTAATGGGAAAGCAGAAAAAATTATTACCCACACTCAGTCAACAGGCATTGCCTTCATCAAAGCAATGCGAATACATCAGTGGGTTAAAAACCTGTTAGTGTTTGTACCTTTATTTACCTCCCACAGTTACTATGAGCCAGCAACTGCATTTTCTGCTCTAATTGCTTTTTTCTGCTTTAGTATTTGTGCCTCCGGAGGTTATTTTTTAAACGACATGCTAGATTTAGAAGCTGATCGCAGCCATAGCACCAAGCGATTTAGACCATTAGCTGCCGGCACCCTACCGCTGTCGATTGGCATAGCAAGCGCCATTATTTTACCTTTACTTTCTTTTATACTTGCCTGGTTACTGCTTCCTTTATCCTTTTTCATAATACTTATTTTTTATTACATTGCCATCAATGCTTACTCATTTATCATTAAACAAGTATCAACTGCTGATGTAATGACACTTGCTATTCTATACACAACACGTATTGTCGCTGGATCAGTAGCTATTGGTGTTGCCTTATCATCTTGGTTACTCAGCTTTTCAATTTTTATTTTTGTTAGTTTGGCCTATCTAAAACGCTATATTGAACTTTATTCCCTTTCTGAGGCCACTAATCACAGTGTGAATAAAGCTATTGGGCGAGGCTATAGTGTTTCTGATCAGGAAACAATGTTTACCCTAGGTATCGCTAATATAACAGCCTCAGTGTTAGTTCTCTCACTTTATATTAATAGCGAAGAAGTGATCAGTTTATATCAAAGCCCTCAATTGCTATGGATACTTTGTTTTTTAATTCTTTATTGGGGTAATCGTGTATGGGTTGGTGCACGACGAGGAAAAATAGCTGACGACCCGATTGTATTTGCAATAAAAGACAGAGTCAGCCAGCTTGTGGGGCTAGGATTTCTTATTGTTGTACTTTCAGCTAAGTACTTTCAAATATAGTAAGGTTATTATATGACATATCTTGTTCTCAGTTTAACTTTACTAACCGTAACACTATCTGCTTGTGCTCAACTCGCATTTAAGCTAGGAGTAACTAAGCCCACTATGGCCTCTGCTTTGCAAAGTAGTATTACTGAATCACTACTGGCTGCTGCAATATCTCCTTTTATTTGGGTAGGGTTAATAATTTATGGATTAAGTGTTGCCATGTGGTTATGGGTACTATCAAAAGTGGAGCTGTCTGTCGCCTATCCATTTGTTGGTGTCAGCTTCTTGGTGACAATGGCTTTTAGCGCATTACTACTTAATGAAACATTAACACCAACCCGAGTGTTCGGAACAGTTCTTATTGCTTGTGGGTGTGTGTTAGTTGGTAAATCAGCATGAGTATACTCGTGAGTATATGCCACTTTATTTTTACGCCTAAAAATAATTTATGATGGGTATATAAAGATGAAGTTTAGACAATATCAAAGCACCATTTTTTGTATTTTACTTTGCTTCATAGTTGCTTTTTTATTTTTGACGGGAGCACCTGCTGGCGGTGCTTTTTCATGGCCAGATTCACCACGCCATGCATTAAATGGTGCTTTTGTAATGGACTTTATTGGAGCAGCTCCATTTTATGATCCTGTCACTTATGCTTATGATTATTATTCACAATACCCAGCTCTCACGATTTTATTTTACCCACCACTTTTCTCCTTCTTATTAGCACCTTTTTATGCAATTTTTGGAGTTTCTCAAGAAACCGCTTTATTTGTACTTTTCATATGTTATGTATTTTTTGCTTGTGGATGTTATTTTTTAGCTCGCCAATGGTTAACAGCACCATTATCTTTTGGTGTAGCACTCATGATTATCGCTTCTCCAGAAATAGCCTACTGGGGCCGTCAGATAATGTTAGAAATACCTGCTTTTGCCTTTTTAGTATGGAGTAGCTATTTCTTAGTCAGATACACTCGTGAACAACGTATTTCATACTTATACCTAAGTATTGCCTTACTAGTGCTAGGCATATATACAAAACTTTCTATTGCATTTGTTTGTTTGCCTTACTTAATTGCCTTAATAAGTGCCAGAGGATACTCACTAATTAGAGATAAACATAGCTATATCATTGCAGGGCTAGCAATTATAGGAATTTTACCATTAGTATATTTAACAATTGAGTTTGGGCAAACAAATGTTCAATCTGCAATGGGTATTAGTGATGCTATTGTTTCAAGACTATCAATTGACGGCTGGATTTGGTATGCATTACAATTTCCAGCACAAGTTGGTTGGCCTGTACTACTTATCTCAACTGTTTTTCTTATACTATGGCTCTCACCATTCACTACTCAACCCAATATTCATAATAGTTTATTTTTAATCTCATGGTTGATAGTAGGATACCTGTTTTACTCATCTATCGATTTAAAAGAGACTAGACACAGTATCTATTTGCTTCTTCCTATCGCTCTATTTGCTGGCTTTTCGTGCCATTATTTATTTCAAAACAAGTTAGTTCAAAGAGGTTTGTTTCAAAACAGGGCTTTTCAAAACAGAGCTCTTCAAAACAGAGCTCTTCAAAATAAACTATTTAAAAATAAAGAACTATGGGCTGCCACAAGCTGCATTTTAATTGGGGTATTAACCCTGACCATAACCACTATTTCACGCCCAGTACATTATGTAGATGGTTACAGCGATGTTGTTGACTATATAGCCGAAGTTACACCAGACAACAGTAATGTATTATTCTCTGGCTACCGTGATGGCTCATTTATTTTTAATATGCGAGCCAAATCAAATCGCCCTGACATAAATATTTTGCGTGCAGACAAGCTGTTATTGGAGGTTGCAGTCCGACGATCACTAGGGGTTAAACAACAAAGCTACAGTGAAGTTGAAATAAATGATTTAATTAATAAAATGGGTGTTCACTACATTGTAGCCCAACCCAATTTTTGGGTAGATCTGGATCAAATGGCTAAGCTACAAAATGTTCTTAGAAGCGATAAGTTTAAAGAAGTTAAGCGGTTTAAAATGCCCTCTAATTATAATGCCCAGGAAAAAGAGCTTATAGTTTATCGCAATCTAGGCAATATAGCGGACGGACCAATAAAAATTTCAAATAATTTACCAATTATTGGTAGAAAGATTACCAACTCTCCAAAAACAGGCGGATAATAACTATTCTAAAATCCTGCAACGAAAAGTATATCTTTCGCTGCAGGCTTTTACATCTTACTTAGTACCAAAAATCTTATCTCCAGCATCTCCTAGGCCAGGAATAATATAACCACTTTCATTAAGCTTCTCATCAACAGATGCTGTAAATATTTCTACATCAGGGTGAGCATCTGTTACTTTTTTGATACCTTCAGGTGCTGCAACCAATACTAATACCCTAATTTCATGGCAACCGGCTTTTTTTAGCATTTCTATAGTAGCCACCATTGAGCCCCCTGTTGCTAACATAGGGTCCACTATCAGCGCCATACGCTCATCAATATTACTGACCAACTTTTCAAAGTAAGGTACAGGCTCTAAGGTTTCTTCATTACGGTAAAGTCCTACCACACTAACCTTGGCGTTGGGAATAAGCTCTAATACACCATCCAACATACCAAGACCTGCACGTAAAATAGGCACCACAGTGATTTTCTTGCCTTTTATTTGCTTAACCGTCACATTCCCTGCCCAACCTGCAATCACCTTATCTTCTAGAGGCAAGTCTTTTGTTGCTTCATAAGTAAGCAAACATCCCACTTCACTCGCTAACCCACGGAATCCCTTGGTACTAATCCCTTCTTTACGCATTAAACCAAGTTTATGCTGTACCAAAGGATGCTTAATCTCATGGACTTTCATGTTTCACTCTGCTTGTTATTAATCAATTACTTATCATAGTGCTCATCATGTCGTGCTTCATACTAAGTGAGGTTTACCCCTCACTCAAGTTTCTTAAAGCCTTTTTGACTGCAATTAATACAGGTATGAAGACATACAACAATACTCGTTGGTTTAACTGCACATATTCGTTCAGCTCAATAGATGCCACTTCTACTGTATTATTAGAACAATCAGACCGTTGTCATTAGCTCCAAGAAAAAGCTTGCTCAATTGGTTAATCCTTAGTATGGTTGCGCCCTTTATATCTAGTGTATGGCACCAAACTCAGGGTAAAATCGCTGGTTACTGTTAGGCGCATTACACTAGTAACAAGCTCATCAGAAACCTAAGTTTCTGATATGTCATTTTGGCTATTGTATTTCATACTTATCCAACGCTTAGTGAGGTCCCCATTCATGCCTGTTGATCTTGACCATATTAAAGAGGTGTATGCTGAAGCAGACTGCTTATATGATGATGCAGAAGTTGAAGCAGCCATCGACCGCATGGGACAAGCCATCACAGCTGATCTGGCTAACAGTAATCCACTGGTTTTCTGCATTATGAATGGCGGACTTGTCACCAGTGGTAAACTATTGACCAAGCTGAACTTCCCTTTACAGATAGATTATATCCATGCAACTCGCTACCGTAATGAAACTCGGGGAGGAGAGTTAAATTGGCTTGTTAAGCCAAATACCGAAATGGAAGATCGCAATGTTCTAATCATCGATGATATCTTAGATGAAGGACATACTCTTGCAGCAATTGTTGAGTATTGCCAAAAAGCTGGGGCCAAATCAGTAATCACTGCCGTGCTGGTTGAGAAAAAGCATGATAGAAAAGGGGTGAGTCTTGATGCTGACTATATTGGCTTACAAATAGAAGATCGCTATATATTTGGATATGGTATGGACTATAAAGGCTACTGGCGTAATGCACCAGGCATTTATGCTTTGAAAGGCCACTAATAACCATATTGCTCACCATTTAAAATATATGGCTTGAGTATTAGCTACCTTACTTAGGCAACTAATATTCAAGCCATACGCTTATCCCTGTTGTATTCTTTTCAGCCTGTCATAGCCTACTTCCCATAAGCCTGGTAAAATTTACCCTGTTGACTTTGTTTTAGCAGGTGTATTTCAGTGAAAAAAGATAAGCAAAAAGTTATTGGCGAAGATGTATCTGATGAACGTCTAAAAGGGCTTTTAACCATTCAATCTCATGATGGCACCAATAATGACTACCACATGCTGACCAACGCTTACCGAGCATTACGTGAGGATGATTTTAGTCGATTCTTAACGTTTTTTATTGCTGCAGGCCATAACATCAATGCCACAAATAAAGAAGGTGAAACCTTCCTAACAACCATTAGCAGCCACCAACAAGCTAGTGTGTATATAAACGCACTGAAGCAGGCAGGTGCCAGCTAAGCTATTTTCCGCGAATGATTTTTGGGCTAATCATATAAAAGTTTGCCTTAACATTCATTCGCGAAAACTACATTCAGCAGCTAGTTATGCCCAAAAGATTAATACCAAAAATGAATTACAACAAATAATTATAAATCAAGCTAACAGTTATTAATAAAAAAGTAGTAACTTACATACTATCTACCCAAAGAAAATACTCTATGTATCCACAATAATATTAACCCTTAAAAATATATTGTAAAAAATTTTACATCTCTCACTAAAAAACATTACCAACAATTAAAGTTAATAAAAACTACTATTAATTGTCATAGTGATTTTTAAAATTCTATAAAGTATAGATAGCCTATGTTATATTAAACAAAACCTTACTTAATAATAAACCAACTAACAATAAGTCATATTTTGTATACATGAGCAACACCGATATTACAAAAAAAATGGGCATTGGAGCAGTTTGGATGGTAGTCCTAAGACTGTGTGTTCGCCTGTTAAGCATTGTTAGCTTGTTTATTATGGCAAGGCTACTTGTTCCTGAAGATTACGGAATTGTTGCACTTGCTATGAGCTTTTATGCCATTTTGGATGTTGTCACTACTTTTAACTTCGATTTACCGTTAATACAAAACCAACAAGCGACTAAAGACGACTACAATACGGCATGGAGCTTAAATATTCTAATGGGGCTATTCATTGCAATAGGCCTACTGATTGGTTGCTACCCTATCGCAAGCCTGTTTAATGAACCCCAGCTAGTTGCAATTTTTCTTTGCCTAGCAGTCATGGCCATCATACAAGGGTTCACTAACATTGGTGTCGTGAATTTTCGTAAAGAGCTAAATCTAAAGAAAGAGTTTAACTTTGAATTCGGCAAAAAAATTCTATCGTTTTTAGTAACAGTGGTTGCAGGCCTTTTATTAAAGTCTTATTGGGCTCTAATTTTTGGTATGATTACAAACTGCTTAGCAGGACTGATTCTCAGTTTTGTTATGAGTAACTATCGCCCTTCTCTTTCCTTGAAGAGTTGGCGTAGTTTGTTAAATTTTTCAAAATGGATGCTATTTACAAATATTCTGCTCTATGCAAATAATCGCTTGATGATGCTAATTGTTGGAAGCTCACTCAATACCAAAGTACTTGGAAACTATTCAATGATGAAGGAGATTTCTGATATTACTACTGTTGAGTTAGTACTCCCTATACAGAAAGCGTTATTTCCTGGCTATTCAAAGCTAACAGATAACAAACCCCAATTAGCTCAAGTCTTTCTTAATAGTATTGCTATGATTGCATTTTTTGGTGTACCAATAGCAACTACACTTGCAGCACTAAATGAACACTTTGTTATCACTTTATTAGGCGAAAAATGGCTAAGTGAATCATGGATGTTAAAGATTTTTTGTCTTTCTGGAGCATTTTCATTAGTCACAGGAGCAACTCTATCAATCTATTATGCTCTAGCAAAACCTCACATAGTAACTGCTATTCTATTCATTCAAGGTGCAATCAGAATTTCTTTATTCAGCTACTTTATTGTACAAGGTTATATAGCAGAAGCACTGCTTAGTATTCTTATAACGGCTATCCTCAGTACAACGTTAAGTTTAGTCATCAGTTGTCGATTACTCTCCTTACCAGTCTTTCAATTACTTTGGCCATTAACCCGAACAGCTTTATCAGCTGTTTTACTGATGGCTTCTTTGTTAGTGTTAACAAAATGGTTTCCATTACAATATAACTTTTTCATGGACTTCCTGGCTATGTCTGTGATGTCCCTTATTGGTATGATTGTTTATAGTGCCTGTCATTTTAGCTTATGGTATTTTACCTATAGTAGCGAAAACGCTTCTTACTGCTCAAAAACAACAGGCGCAGAAAGCATTATCATTCAATTGATTAAGCCTAAGCTATCTGCACTAAAGTTGAGACTCAGTACATAAGTCGTCTTCTCTTTACCTCCTACCTTGTGATGACTCCTTGATGCAGCTATAGTAAAAAGCATAAATATTGTAAACACTTACAAGCATATGCCTCTCATGTATTTTTATACTTAGTAACTGTCTTGCGCTCATCAAGCAAATTATATTATTGCTACACTTAGTGTGTTTTATAGGTATGTTTAAATAAAAATACAAAATGGTTACTGTTAAAGGGGCATATATAACAGTCTGTGACAATCTTAATCACTTATAGCTTGCTGAATATTAGACAGGAGATGGCATATTATGAAAAAACAGCTAGTAATTTCTGACTATGTTACAGAATGTTCAGATAGTAGCGTACGCCATTCAGCCAAACTAAATAATGATGTAATTTGGTTTGAGATACCAAAAGCTATATCCCCACCATCACCTGGTGAGATGTTTTTAGGTGCAGCTCTTCTAGAAGCGATGGTAAGCCAGCAAGATATTATAATTGAAGCGCCATTAACTATATCTCCCTTACTCTTAACAAAAATTCATGATATCCAGCAAATATACCACAACTGGAATCCTAAATTGCATCCTATCAAGATACATACAGATACCATAGAAAATATAACTACTAATAAAACTACCTCCTTAAAGGCTGGTAGTTTTTTTTCTGGTGGAGTTGATAGTACTTTTACTCTAATTTCACACTTAGACGATATAGACTATCTCATTTTTTTAACCGGATTTGATCAATTTGACCCAGCCGACCAGCACCAAACCATCATAGAAAAACTTAATAATATTGCAAAAAAACACAACAAAACATTAGTTGTAATAAAAAACAATATTCGCGAATATATTAACGAAAAGAAAATTTCCAATGAATTTCAACATGGCATTACGATGGCATCACTTGGGATAAGTTTGCCTTTAGCTAAAGTATATATTCCTTCTTCATTTACATATAACTTCTTAATTCCTTGGGGCTCTCATCCATTAGTTGATCCGATGTGGAGTAGTGAAAAAACCGCTGTTTTTCATGATGGATTGCAAGCATCTCGTGTTGATAAAACACTGGCTATCATCAAAAAAGAAAAATTTCATGATGACTTACAAGTATGCTGGAGATATGTTGATCATAACTGTGGACAGTGTTCTAAGTGTATTCGAACATTACTAGTGTTTGAGTTAATTAATAAGTCAACGAATGCTTTCCCAGATATTAATATTATTAATCACCTAAAATATTTAAAACCAAACAACGTTGTGGCAGAAAATTTCATTCAAGAGCTAATCGATCTAAGTCAAAAAACAAATAACCGAAATATTGAAATAAAATTAAGGCGGCTAATGTGGCTTTATTTGGTTAAATTTCATAGCCATAAATTAGCTCATCTTTTAACATTTAATTTAACTAAAAAAGCATTAGATAAATTTTCTAATGCCTCATGGCGCAGTTATCGTGTAAGGATTGACTGGGTTAGCTAATATCAATTAGCACTGAATATTTGATCATTGATTAAACATTCAGTGCTCTTAAGAGTTACCAACTACTACTTAACAGTTCCCACCGTTTACTTTTAAGCAAGACACCTGATGACTATTAATAGTTTGCAAAGTGGGTCGTTGTTGTTGACAACGCTCTTCTGCTATAGGGCAGCGAGTGCAAAAAACACATCCTTTAGGTGGATTAATGGGGGACGGTAAATCACCAACTAAAATTTGCGCCTGTTTATCTCTTTCTTTTTCAGGATCAGCCAATGGCACCGCTGACAATAATGCCTGAGTATAAGGGTGCATTGGCTTACTATATAATTCTTTACTACTGGCCAGCTCCACCACATTCCCTAAGTACATGACCATGACCCGATCACTGATGTGTTTAACCACACTTAAGTCATGAGCGATAAACACTAGAGAAAGCTTCATTTCTCGTTGAAGCTCTTTAAGTAAGTTAACTACTTGTGCTTGGATAGATACATCTAATGCACTCACAGGTTCATCACAAACCACTAGCTTAGGCTCTAAAATTAATGCCCTGGCAATACCGACCCGTTGACACTGACCACCAGAAAATTCATGAGGGTAACGGTTAACCACGTTGGGTAATAAACCTACCTTACCCATCATGGCTTTAACTTTTTCTTCTATCTGACGTTTACTCATGTCTGGGTAAAAGGTTTGTAATGGTTCGGCAATAATTTCACCAATCGTCATTCTGGGGTTAAGAGAAGCTAATGGATCCTGAAAAATGAACTGTAAATCCTGTCGTTTTTCTCTCAATTCATCCCGATTTAACTGAGTAAGATCTTGTCCTAGCCATAAAACAGAGCCAGAGTGCGCAGGTATTAAACCAATCAAGGCCCTGGCTAAGCTGGACTTTCCACAGCCAGATTCACCAACAACGCCTAAAGTTTCACCCTCATATATATCAAAACTCACTCCATCTACCGCTTTTAAAGTTGGCTTTGGTTGCCATGGCCAGCCACCTTTATGATCAACTTTAAAGTGAACCTTGAGGTCTCTAACTTTTACTATCACTTTTTCAGACGCTGCCATCATACTATCACCTCTTGCCTAATTACTTGCTGCTCAGTTTTTTGATTCACTGCTTCTTGCTGTAAATGACAAGCTCTTTGTCGATAACCATCAAATGTTTCAAGTTCAGGTGATATCTGTCGACAACGATCAAAAACATAACCACAGCGCTCTTGGAATGGACAGCCTTGAGGTAAATTTAATAAATTGGGTGGATTACCTGGAATTGTTGGCAACTCCGCTTGGTCTGCCACTAAATCAGGTATTGATGCTAATAAACCTTTAGTATAAGGGTGAGTTGGCTGGTAGAACACATCATTCACCGCACCATATTCCATCGTACGCCCCGCATACATCACAAGGACTTTATCACAAAGCCCTGCTACAACACCCAAGTCATGGGTGATCATAATGATCGCCGTGTTAAACTCCTGTTTTAGCTCATTTAATAGAGTTAATATCTGAGCCTGTACAGTTACGTCAAGCGCCGTAGTTGGCTCATCAGCAATCAACAGCTTAGGGCGACATAATAATGCCATTGCAATCATCACCCGCTGACGCATTCCTCCTGAAAACTCATGAGGGTACATATCAATGCGCTTATGGGCTTCAGGAATATGCACAGCTTCTAGCATGCGAATTGACTCAGCCCTAGCCGACTTTTTATCCATGCCTTTATGTAAAATTAACACTTCAGCTAGCTGTTTTCCCACTTTCATATAAGGGTTAAGCGATGTCATAGGATCCTGAAAAATCATCGCAATTTGTTCAGCTCTGATTTTATTCAGCTCTGCACTGGTTAATTGCAAAACATCTTTGTCATTAAATAAGGCTTTACCTGATGTATGACCATTTTTGGCAAGTAGTCCCATTAAAGCAAAAGCAGTTTGACTTTTACCTGAGCCAGACTCTCCTACAATACCCAAGGTTTCACCTTCAGATAACGCAAAATTCAAGCTATTTACGGCTGTCACCATGCCATCAGGTGTTTCAAACGCCACCCGTAAATCTTGTACATCTAATAAACTCATGCTAACACCCCCTAGCGATCCTTAGGATCCAATGCATCTCTTAATCCATCACCCACAAAGTTAAAACAAAATAGCGTCAGCACGAGAAAACTGGCTGGAAATAGCAGCTGCCATAGAGTGATATCCATGGTTTTTGCCCCTTCAGAAATAAGTGCTCCCCAACTGGTCTGTGGCTCCTGAATTCCTAGCCCTAAATAACTTAAAAAGGATTCAAATAAAATCATGCTAGGCACCAGCAAAGTAGCATATACGACAACCACCCCCAACACATTAGGCACTATGTGTCGAGTAACTATTTTATTAGTTCTAACACCACAGGCATGAGCGGCCTCTATAAATTCCTTGTTTTTCAGGCTGAGGGTTTGGCCTCTAACAATCCTGGCCATATCAAGCCAGGACACCATACCAATAGCAACAAAAATCAGGAGTATATTGCGCCCAAAAAAGGTAACTAATAAAATAACAAAAAACATAAAAGGAAATGAGCTGAGTACTTCTAATGTACGCATCATAAAGCTATCCAGCTTCCCTCCTACAAAACCGGAAACAGCGCCATACAAGGTACCTACTACCACAGCAACCAAGCTGCCCATTACCCCTACCATCAGGGATATTTGTCCTCCCATCATGACTCGTACAAATAAATCACGGCCAAGGGGATCAGTACCAAAGTAATGTCCTGTTTCAACAGAGGGTGCAGCATTCATTGCCAACCAATCAGTATCATCGTAAGCAAACTCACTTAAAAATGGGCCAACGATGGTCATGATACTAATCAGCAACAAAATAATTAGGCTGACAATTGCGGCTTTATTGGAAATAAAACGGCGCCAGGCGTCTTCCCACAGGCTACGGCCTTTTACATCAGCATCTGCTGCAGCCTGCTGTAAAGACTCAATTTTTTTTGTTAAAGCAAGCATGACTATCTCTCGTAGTATTTTATTATTTTCTTAGGAATAACGTATTTTTGGGTCTATCACTGCATATAAAATATCTACTATCGCGTTAAACATGATAGTAAGCACCCCTACAACAATTGTCAGCCCCATTACCATAGAGTAGTCTCGGTTAAGTGCCCCGTTAACAAATAACTGACCTATACCACCTAAACCAAAAATAGTTTCAATGACGACTGATCCAGTAATAATCCCTACAAAAGCAGGCCCTAAATACGACACGACTGGCAATAATGCAGGGCGTAATGCATGCTTAAAAATAATTTGGCGAGCAGGTAACCCTTTTGCTTTCGCAGTTCGAATAAAATTGCTATGCAATACCTCGATCATACTGCCCCGCATAATCCTAGCGATCGCAGAGATATAATGAGTAGACATGGCAATAACGGGCAAGATTAAGTATTTAAAGCTGCCATCATTCCAACCACCAGCTGGTAGTACTTTATAAAATATGGCAAAGATTAAAATTAACAATGGCGCCAAGACAAAGCTGGGAATAACAACGCCTGTCATGGCAATAGTCATACTAGTGTAATCGATCCAAGTATTTTGCCTTAATGCAGCAACCACTCCAAAAGCAACACCAAATACCACTGCAACAATAAAAGATACAAGCCCTAACTTAGCCGAAACAGGAAAACCCTGGGCTAGTAGTTCATTAACAGTGAAGTCTTTATACTTAAATGATGGGCCTAAATCACCTTGTATTAAATTACCTAAATAGATGAAATACTGCTTCCATAAAGGCTCATTTAAATGGTATTTAGCTTCAATATTGGCTAATACTTCAGCGGGTAAAGTACGTTCAGAAGAAAAAGGGCTACCAGGTGCGGCATGCATCAAAATAAATGAAACTGTAATTAATACCAATAAGGTCGGTATTGCGACACCAAACCGCCTAACAATTAACTTAAGCATTGCTACTCTCGCTCACTTATTATTATATCAATCCCTTAGTACATAAAGATACTAAGGGATTAGGTTAGTAAGTTATTATGCTAGTATTAATGAGCGATTATATAATAATTTTTCGTATAGGTATTATCTAAAGGATTCCCTTTATATCCACCCACATATGGCTTAATCAGTCGTGTAGTGACATCCTGATAAATAGGGGCTACTGGCATGTCTCGGGCAATAATGGCTTCTGCTTTAGTATAATACTCAGATGGGTTTTCAGCTGTTTTTGCTTTGGCTAATAGCGCATCATATTCTTTATTACGGTATTGTGAGCCATTTAGTGAGTTATTTGAAGTGAGCAAATCAAGCATCGTTGAGGCTTCGTTATAGTCACCATTCCAGCCTGCACGGGCCACATCATAATTACCTAGTCGTTTATTATCTAAATAAGTTTTCCACTCTTGATTTTCTAAGTTAACTTTTGCACCTAGCTTTTTCTTCCACATTGAAGAAATAGCAATTGCAATTTTTTTGTGGTTATCATCTGTGTTATACAACAAAGTAAATGATAACGGTTTATCTTTACCAAAACCCACTTCTTTCAGCAGCTTAATTGCTTCTGCATCCCTCTGTTGTTGGGTCATTTTGGCATAGGGATTTGCTGGCGGTACAAAGCCATCTAAGTTATTTGGGGTAAAGTTAAAGGTGGGGATTTGTCCCTGGCCTAATATTTTGCTCGCAACTACATCGCGGTCAATAGCTAACGACAATGCTTTTCTTACTCGAACATCATTAAACGGCTTGCGTTTATTATTAAAAGCATAATAGTAAATAGACGCTCTTCCTGTAACCTTTACTTCATTGGGAATTTCTTTTTTCAAACGTCTGAAATGCTCTAAGGCTATCCGCTCATAGCCCATATCCACATCACCTGCACGGTAACGGTTAAGCTCTGTATTTCTATCAACAATTGGTAAATAAGTGACCTTATTAATTACTGTTTCTTTATCATTCCAGTAGTGGCTATTACGTTCAAGTACAATGCGCTCATTTACAGCCCAGTCTTTCAGCTTATAGGCACCACTTGAAACAATATTACTGGGTAGTGTCCATTTATTACCATACTTTTCGATTGTTGCCTTATGTACAGGGAAAGTGGTGTAATGAGCCATCATCCGAACAAAGTAGGGTATAGCCTTATTTAATGTGACCTCAAAGGTATAATCATCAACTGCACGAACAGCTAACTCAGAAGGCTTCTTTTTCCCCTTAATAATTGCTGATGCATTTTTAATCTCAGCCAGCTCCATGTACCAGGAATAGTTAGATGCCAATTTAGGGTCTACAGCCCGCTGGAATGAATAAACAAAGTCATGAGCCGTAATTGGATCACCATTAGACCATTTTGCATTTTTTCTAATCTTAAAGGTATAGATTGTCTTGGTTTTATCTGCTGACCAGCTTTCTGCTATACCAGGTACTGTACCACCACCAGGGCTATCACTGACCAAACCTTCAAATAGATCACGAGTTACATAAGCACCAGGTACACCTTCTATCTTTTGTGGATCAAGAGATGAGGGCTCAGAGCCATTCACTCGAACAATTTCCTGTTTTTTAGCCAATTTTACACCAGCAGGTACCTCTGCTGACTGTACTGAAGAAACACTAAGCACTCCTGCAAGAAAAGAAGCAGAAATAGCCGACAAAGCAAGCCGTTTAGTTTTCATACTGACTCCTAATAGTTAAGTACTTGTTTTATTAGTATTTTTTTAAATTGGTCACTAGTCACTCACTTATTATACTTCCTGCGTATCATGGACAGACCAATACTTTTTTTGTATTAAACTATTTTTACAACAGAAAAAAAAGTTTACATAACGATAGTTAAATTTTAGCCAAAAATAAACAAATTGTTACATTATACACGTGCTACTTTTGTACTAAACAAAAGTTGTCGATCAATCTAACATCTTTTATGTGATTTTTGTCAATCTCATCAGGTGTCAGACTAATAAGATGAAAGGGGGGAGTAAAGAGTAAATAAAAGCTCTGATAGGTAAATTATGAGCCCTACTTAATAAACAACTAATTTAGTACCAACTTACTAATATAATAGGCTATCGTTAATAAGTGATTGCGCAAACCAACCCTATAACCACTCAGTAATAGCGAAAACCGAAATTTTATTAAAATAAATTTATAAGTAGTACTACCCCTCCAAAAACTCTTTCAAGCCAGTCTGGCGATAACCATTATCATGCTTTTGATTTACATAAACAGCCATAAATGAATTAACTTCAACGATGACAGGACCATTTGGTGTAATGGCCACATCCCAGCCTAAAAACTGAGGGCGTGGTAAACACGAGTGTGCTGTTTTTACGGTATCGATCACTTCTTGATAAAATGGAATAGTAATACCCGTCAAGCTAATGCCTGAGTCAGGATGACATTCAAAAATTTTGTTGCCGTTTACAGAATACCCCTTACTTAGCTTTCCATTGTCATCAATATGACACCCTATACCGCCAGCTCCCATATTATCGATCATTGACCCAGCAGTTCCAAATTTCATCATGCCATCCAATAGTATAAACTCACCTTTTTCATTGGTTGCCGTAAGAATTCTAGCGGTATTGACTGATGATGAATTAATTTGCTTTAACGTTTCATGCTGCACTACCAACTCTTGAAATATCCAATCGCACTTTGAAAAATATTCACGCTGAAAGTCTTCTACACTTATTCTTTTACCTGATCGCAGTTGTACTATGTTAGATTGTTTATCATATTCATCAACAATATCAAATCCATCTCCATGCCCTCCACCAGCTGGCTTAATAACAAATGGGCAGGGTATTAATTCTAACACCTCACTAATTTTTTTGTTCACCAGCGTCCTTTCACCCAATTGATACACAGATGCTCTTGGCCCCATAAAGCCGTAGGTTTTAACATGAGGAATATTATTTGCCTTCCAGACACACGACTGAATCCACTTATCAAACTCAACTATTCCAGTACTTCTAGGGTTAACACGTTTTTCAAAAATTGAATATTCTCGATAACGAATAAGATTTGCAGGGATCTCATATAACAGTGGGTAAGACAGAAATTCCTTCAGACCAAACCCTTTCAAATAACAGATGATAAACCGCCATAATACATAGAAAAAACTTACCTGGTTTTGTTTTGAAAAGGCATTCAAGCTTGAAGTGACATCGACTATTTTCTGAACCATAATTAACTCCCTAACCCAAAGCTCTCAATAAATATCAAAGATCCAGGGTAATTTAGCTAGCTTTCCTTAACGGTCTGCCCACCTAACAAACAAAGATACTTAAACCGCTTTTGCTCTTGAAAACCAATTTTATCAGCCATCATTATTGGTATTTTATTTGTTGGCTCAATTGCCTGATAAATGTACTTTAAATTGAGCTTATTAACTGCATAGGTGATGCATGCATGTAATACTGCTCTGTATAAACCTCTTCCTCTTGCCATGGGTGATGTATAAACGTTGTATATAACTGCAGAACCTTCAGGATAGTGAAAATGCCGCCTAACCAGTGGGAATAAAGAGGCTTTTGCTTGAGGGATTAACCAGGCAAAGGCAAGAATTTTCTGGTTCTCAACGACTCCGAACATTAACTCTCCTTCACTCATGCGATGTTGAAAATCTCGTCTTAATTCCTCAACATCTTGCCAATCTTCCCAAGCCTCAAGCAATTGAAGCTCGTCCTCACTAAGCAGTTTCACATGAGAAGTGCGTTGAAAGCAGGCTTTTTCCTTATCTAACTCTAAGCGATAAACCGCTAGCTCATGACGCTGAAAAATCCATGATAATGCAGGCTGTTTGAGCAGCTTATGTAATAGTTTCACCCCTTGGAAATACAGTTTTCCCAAACGCCCACTTCGAATAATTTCCCATTTTTGACGCAAAAATAACTTGCTATCGCCAGGAAAAATTAAGTCATGGTGTAATGTTGGATCAAGATACAAATAAAAAAAGGATAAAAAAGAGCACAACTTTTGCCATGCAGAAAATTCATTACTCTTTAACACCGATACTACATGTCCTAAGTCGGCAGGGTAATCCCAACGACAACGAACTGAAGTATATTGATTGGGTATGTCAGGTGTCGCGCCAAAATGGCACTCAGCCAGATACCTTGGGAAATCAGCCCCTGCAAACAAAGCCAAATGCATCGCGGCCCAAATACGCGCATTAACTTCCATAAAAAAGAATTGCCCTGTCGTTTGATCCAGCCGGTACTCAACCATAGCAACTCCCTGCCAATCCATAGCCTGTAATTTAGCAAGGGCATCAGCTTCCATTTCAGGGTGTTCAATCACCGATCTGATTGCACCCAGCCCACCAGTATAAGGAGACTCCCGATCACAAACGTTAGCAAGTGTCGTAATAACCTTACCTTGCCATATTAATACATTGACTCCAGCTCCTTTCCCTGGAGCAAATGCTTGAATCAAAACATGTCTATGTGTTTGTAAAAAAGCTCGAACAACACTAATTACATCTGCATAGGTTTGGCATTTCCGAACGGCACTAGAGTATGCAGTTGGAGCCCCCTCTTGAATTAAGTCAACTTCATCAACTTTTACAAAACAAGGATACCTAAAGCACGTCAACTCAGTATCCGACATTAGCGCTTCGATTGATGAAATAACTTTCGACTCAGGCAGATTGTCACTCACACCACTATCAATAAAATGCTGTATTGTCTGGGCTTTACTAAAAGCTCTTGCTAACAGAGCTTGAGCATAGGGCACTGCAAACAAGTGCTTAAAAGCATCCCAATCAGGCAATAAAGCCAAGATGAGTGGCTCACAAGGCATTACCAATTCGATATTGTTATAGCTTACATATCTGGAAAACCAGGATATAAATCCTGCTGAACTGAACTCAGGTGCAACAGTTGTTTTAAATACAAAACGGGAGTAAAAGCCCAGTGCACGAGACTGGGAAGAAGCAACAAAAACCATGCAACCAGCTCTGCCAAGCGAACGAATTGCTCCGATATTACCTAACGCTTGTCCAGGCAACACTAATATTCTTTTGCCTGCGATCGCGTTAGAAATTCCCTGCCGTTGCATTGAGAGCCTCACTTACTATTATATTGTTTGTGTTCTCTTAATAGTGAATCTCTTATTTTTTCGTAACTCATAAGTATAATTTTATTTACATCGTAAATACTTGCAGACTAACAACTATACTCTACGTATACTCCACATCTAGATTAGCCTGCATATAGTTCACAGACTACCAGAAAAATCAGTTGAAAAGTCAACTAATACTCACTACAAAATATTATCCTGTTCTTTTAACCGTAATATAACAAACAACCAAAGAAGTTAGCAGCTCAAAAAGCGAATGAGATAAGGTGAATTTTATCCTTAAACTGACGAAAGTACAAAACACTATACTTGTGGTAGAAGGTTAAAAATAAGCAAGCTCAATAAAGCAAACACTTACTTTTATTTTATTTTACAGAAAGACAACTCAACTAAAAAAGAAACAAGTTTACAACCAATAAATAATAATTAATTAAACTTTATCATACCCATCACGAATCATTTTTAGGTGTAAAAATAAAGTAATATATACTCACTCACAGCGAAGGATTATTTAGGCAAGGCCACCGAGCGATGAAGCCCCAGGAGTTTAGATAAACTAAATGACTTGGGTGAGCGATGGTAACAAAACCCTTGTGCCCTAGGGGTATAAAAATCATTCGCGAAGAGTATACTTACTTTGCTTGCAATTATTTAAAAAGTATTTATAGGCAACTAAAAAAATAGCAGAAGCCCTTTGCTTTACATTTAGCGAGCTTCTGCTAATTAGTTAGCTAATAGGTTAACAATTACAACAAAGCTTCTTTAAATGCTTCTTCATCAAACTGACAACCTAAATGCTTAACAATTTCCTGAATATCCTTTTCTGCATTATCAAGACAGCTGGTACCACCAGGTGATGGTGTCATATTAAAGATAATCCCTGGCTTAGTGATTTTGGCTTCTCCCATCAACAGTTGCTTTTGCTCTTTATCTATCAACTGTGGTCTAACTCCGCCAAAGCCTTTTGCAAAACGCACATCTTTCAGCTCAAGTGAAGGCACTATCTTTTGTGCATCTTTTAAAAATAACCGGCGACGCAAGTATGGGACTTCAAATAAGATGTTCTTCAGAATGTAGTTACGAATGTCTTTAACTTTGAATAAATCCCAAAATACTTTAAACACAGCGCCATCTAAACGCAGCACCTTAAAAAACTCTGGAATGGTCTTGTAATTAAAGCGCTCAAGCATTGGTAATAGCAATGCAGTAGGCCCAAATCGAGTTTTACCTGGCACAAGCACATCAGGGTCACCATGAATCGCCGCAAATGGCAGCTTATCATTCTGCACCGTATAAACCTTGCCGTTGAGTACTTTTGGGGTGAAGTAAAAGCTACCTGCCATTGGCATACAAGAGAAGTTCATTCCATATCCCATTTGCTGGGCTAATAGCAAGCTGTGTCCACAGGCGCATACAACAACAAAACGAGCTTCGAAAGTTCCTCTATCAGTAACAACCTGATGATTATCACCAACTTTCTTAATTTCGGTTACTTTTGTGCCTAAGCGAATATCAATATCCTTATCAGTATCCTTCTCCACTTGTTTAACAAAGGATTTTGATAAGGCTGCAAAATCTATTGCTGTATACTCGTCAGTAGCCGCCAATGCCACTAATGGCTCTGGGCGCTCTACGCCATTGATTTTCACCACATTGGGTTCAATTTCAGCAATAGCCTCTTTTTCCAACAGCTTTAAGTTTGGAAAAAGCTCTTTAAACACCTCATAACGCTGTCGCAAGAAAGATGTTTCCTTCTCTCCCACTCCAAGCACCATTTTAGGGTATTTGAAGATTATTTGGTCACGTTCTTCCTCAGGCAGCTTGATAGCGTAATTACGCACCATGTCCGCAGCCCGTTTAACAACTGCTGCTTTTTCAAGGGTGTAGTTGGTTTCAATGTCACCACAGTGAATAGTCTGGCTGTTATTACTGCCTTTAGAGCTAACTTGAGCCAACTCGTGGTATTTTTCAACCAGGCAAATGCTCTTTAGGTCAGTAAACTTGGCTAGCTCATAGAGTAATGCGGTTCCTGAAACACCACCACCAACAATGAGCACATCGTACGTCTTTACTGTCATAACGGGTAATTGCTCTCTAAGGAGTAATAAGTAAGTTAAAACTCTTCTGACGTGCATCCCGGTAAATCAGTACTGATAACCAAAGCAAGTATCAGCAAGCAAAGCAGTTAACCCCAGAGCATCGTCAGCGTCTATTTTTCATCCAAGCAATAGCAGTATATACCTGCTTGTGGAGTTCAGCCGGTCAAGCTTTCTAAAGTAACCTTGTGACTGCCTGATAGACATTTCAACATAAAGCTAAAATCGGCAGTTACTCGCTTACACCAGACCAATACTCACGGGGCAAACATTATAGCTAATTTTTTTAATAATGGGCTGATATAATTATTTTTTACAAAAATATTGCCCATAACTTGCAATGATGAATTAAACCTTATGTCACTAAAGGTCATTGAAAGACTCATCAGTTTCTAAACAAGTCTGACAAAACTTTGAAATTTTTGAATGTGTTCGCTCTAATTCAGCAGCACTAAGCTTACTTAGCTCGTAAAATGTAGCCCAACTTGCAAATGATTTGTGACACCAGTAGTTTACTGCTGCTTTAACTTACAGCCAGCTGCTACGACATTGCTTGTAGTGGCTGCTGGCATAAGAGGTTGTCACAACACATTATGAGTGCATTAGTTTTGCGACAGTTTCATGGGCTTTCAGGGAATCACTAAGAGGCTATCAACTCATTTCATGCCAGCAACTTCTGCTCATCAAACATCCAGTCGATTAATGTTCGGTAAAATGCGCACCAGGGTACCTATTGCCTATAAACTAGCACTGATTCTTACCATAACAGTTACCATTGGCATGGTGATCTTAGGTAGCATCATTACTACCAACCAATACCATCTAATGAAAAGCCAGGTCGATGACTTCGGTACAACCATCGTAAACCAGCTTGCTGCTGCTGCCCAAGAGCCCGTATTTACTGATGATGTAGTTGGCCTAAAAGTTTTAGCCAATAATCTTAGTAGCGAACCCGATATTAAAGGTGTTGCTATTTTCACCAATACCAGTGACGTATTGGTGAAACAAGGACTGATTACCTCTGTTCCTGTTGATGGTAGTCATTCTACCTTGAAAGCAGCAGAGTTAACCGATGGCACCTATCGTCTGGAGTGGAAACAACGCACCAGCAGGCGCAAGTACACGGATATGGTGTCGTATATCAGCCCCATTCAGTTTCAAGAAGTAGTCGCAGGCTATGCCATGGTCAGTTTCAGCCAGGTAAAAATGCTTGAAGTGGCACGCTCTTCAGCCAATGGCATTATTCTCGCCACCATTCTTTTATCCATTGCCATGAGTTTCATTGCGATTGTCATGGGAAGGCGTCTGTCCCGTCCTATTCATCACTTAATGGATGTCGCAAGTGATGCTTTGAATAAAGGCGATTATAAAAATAATCGGATCAGTGAAGATGAATTAGGTTTTTTGCTTAAAAGCCTTCAACAGCTCGGCCAAGGTATTGATCAAAAGTCTCAGTTGGAAGATGTCTTTGGCAAAGTCATGGCAAAAGACGTTGCCAAGCAAATGCTGGATAAGCTCGAAGAGGTTGAAATTGGTGGTCACCAAGTAGAAGCCACTGTGATGTTTGTCGATATAGTCGGCTTTACCAGCCTTTCTGAAAAACTGACGCCACCAGCCGTAGCCATGTTTTTAAACGAGTATTTCAGTTATTTCTTCCATTGTGCCAATGCATTTAATGGCATTGTGGATAAATTTATTGGCGACTGTGCCATGATCGTATTTGGCACCCCCAAAAGTGATCCTGACCACCGTTTTAACGCAGTAGCTTGTGCAGTGACTATCCAGCAACTGGTATTAAAGCTAAACCAAGAGCGTAAACAAAAAGGGCTATTTCCAGTTAATGTTCGCATTGGTTTAAATGATGGCATGATGCTGGCCGGTTTTTTAGGGGCAAAAGAGCGTATGGAATATACCGTAATTGGTGATGCTGTAAATATTGCATCGCGTTTATGTGATAAAGCACAAGCCGGGCAGATCATGATTCCTGCTTCCATTCATGATCATTCGTCCGTAAACTCTAAAATCGTTTGCCAGCATCATGGCAGCTTGTCTGTTAAAGGTAAGTCTGCAACCATTGATACCTACCGGGTAAAGAACTTACGCCCTAAATATCAAGGGGCTGCGAAAAAAGTGTTGTATAACATGCTAAAGGGGCTTGCCAACTAATGAAGAAACAGATAGCCAGTTGTTGTATTTTAGCGATCAGTCTATTCATGGCTGGCTGCCAACTAAATAAGGGCGTTCTGTTACCTTCAGTCTCTATTCCTCCAGCCAAACTTGCACAAATCAATGATGTAGAAGAGCTTAAGGAAAAAGCTGAGCAAGCCATTCAACGACAGCAATGGAGTGATGCGCTCGCCTATTATCAACGAGCGAAAGAGTTACAGCCAGATGATGAAGCCCTACAGATGGCTTACCAAAATACCTTAGATCAACGCAACATCCACATTACCAAGTTACAAAATCGTCTTTACTTGCTACAAGCCTCTGTATTAAGTGAAGAAATCAAGTTATTACAAGGCATGGCAGCTGCTGACCCAAACAACCCGACTGTACGAACGAAGCTTCAACAAGCTATGAGCAAGCAAGGAGATTTACATCGCTTTCTAGTTGAGTGTGCTGAAGCAGCAATTGCAGTAGCCCGGCCACAACGAGGCAAAGAGTGCCTGGAAATGGCTAACAAATTACCCTATAAAAGTGCAGACACTGAGCACTTAGCACTTATCAATAGCACTTTGGATGAACTCACTAAAGCCCATCAAAGCACAAAAGCCAGTAGCAATAAAAAAACAGCTAATTCAACAGAAAGTAGCCTGACACCTGTAGCAGACAACCAAAATGTAAACAACACTAACGACTATAAAATACTCGCTCTGACAAAAGTTAAACGCATTGAGTTATATGAAAAATTTAACGAAGCAGTACAACACCAGCAGTTTAAAGAAGCACAGCTGCTACTCAATGAAATACAACAATCTCAACCTTATTATCGCACTCGTAAGCAACATAATCAGCTTAAACAAGCAATAAGTGTTTATGTAAAAAAACAAACTCAAAAAGGGATTGAGCTCTATAGTACTGGTGACCCCGAAGGCGCGTTAGCTATCTGGCAGCCTTTAATTGAACTAGCACCACATAATGAAGAGTTGAACAACCACATAAGCAGGGCTAAACGCTTTATTAGCAAACTTAATCAGCTGCAAGAAAATGAGAATGCTAACAGCTCAACAAAAACCCAATAATTGGATTTACCTTAGTAGCCTTTAAAAGTTCTAATTTCTAGAGATATTAAATAAGCCTTTTAAAGCTAATGGGTTACAATAAAACTCAAGCTCTGTAGTGAACTAATAGCAATAATGAGTCTATGATGATAAAAAAACTTGTTCATACTGCCTTATTATCAACGCTTATCGTAACTGGTGGTTGTGCACTAAGCCCACAACAAGTGGAAGTTGCACCAAATATTACCCTGCCTGTTAAAGTGCCAGTAGTAAAAAATACCGTTAATGTATCTGTTGTCGATGATCGCTTAAGCAAAGTATTGGGCACTCGTGGTGGTATTTATGATAAAACCAGTACATTAACCATCAAAAATGATATTACTCTGGCAGTTAAGCATGCTGTTGAGCAGGCTTTACTAAAAATGGAAATGCAACTAGATCCAAATAACCCTGCTGTCCGTTTTACTGTCTACATTGATAAAATTGATTACAGCACACCCGCTCAAAACTACGTGACAGAAGTCAATATCAATGCAGTTGCCCGAGCTGAAGTTAAATTCGGCGATCGTGTTTATCATGGTCGCTACCAGTCAACAGCAAAACATAAAGTAGTAAAAGCACCCTCTGAAACCAAAAATGAAGAAATCGTCAACGGTATTATTAATAATGTACTAGACCGAATGTTTAGCGACCAAGCTCTAGTCAAATTCCTAAGATCAGGTTAAGGGTACCTTTACAAAAACAAATTACATTTTATCTAGCTGTGGGTAGTGATCCCATGATTGCTTCAACCAATCGGTTAGCACACCTACCCACTCCGCATCATCATTTAAGCAAGGGACCAAGGTTAATGATTCACCTCCAGCTTCAATAAAAGCTTCTTTGCCCTGCATACCAATTTCTTCTAGTGTTTCTAAACAATCAGCAACAAATGATGGGCAAATAACGAGCAACCGCTTTACTCCTTGTTGAGCAAGCTCAACGAGCCTCTCACTTGTATAAGGCGTTAGCCATTTATCCCGACCAAGCCGAGACTGAAAAGCAACAGAGTATTGCTCTTCTTTTAAACCCAACTTATTAGTTAATAGTTCTGCTGTTTTATAAACCTGGGCTCGATAGCAGGTTTGATGGGCTTGATGAGGCTGCTGACAACAGTCAGGCTTAGACAGACAATAACTACCTGTTGGATCATCTTTGCGTAAATGCCGCTCCGGTAGTCCATGATAGCTAAACAGCAAATGATCAAAGGGCTTTTCGATATAAGGCTTAGTCACCTCTTCCAAAGCAGAAATATATTGCTCATGACCAAAAAATACTGGGTGTAACCGAACCTTAAGACTCAGGTGATGCTTGGCAAGCACTCGCCTAGCCTCCTCAATACAAGTCTTCACAGTAGACATTGCATAATGAGGATAAAGTGGCACCAATAGCAGCTCTTCAATCCCCGTTTTAGCGAGCTGTAGTATCTCTTTCTCCATTGCAGGCTCGCCATAACGCATAGCAAAATGCACGGGGCAATCCACTTCCTTTGTTAGCTTATCGGTTAAACGCTGGGTAAGCACTACAAGTGGTGACCCATCAGGCCACCATATACTCTGATAGGCTTCTGCTGACTGCTTTGGTCGTGAGGGCAGCACCAAGCAGTTAACTATCAGCCACCGTAACCAACCAGGTAAATCAACCACATAAGGATCCATTAAAAACTGCTTTAAATATTGCCTGACATCTTTTTCTTGTGGCGAGTCAGGTGAGCCCAAATTAACCAGTAATACAGCTTGGCTTATCATCGGACATTACACCTTTTGTGGTTATTTAGTTAACTGACGGCTGGCTTGCAGGAACATTACTCTTAGCCAAAAACCGAAAAATTACATATCCCCATACAGCAGACACCACAGACCCCATTAATATGCCAATCCGGTCCGTTGTTAAGTAGTCTGGTCCTGCATGCTGAAACGCTAATGTGCCAATAAATAAACTCATGGTAAAACCAACGCCACACAACACAGCTACCGCGTAAAGTTGCAGCCAACTGGCATGAGTGGGTAACTTACCTAACCCCAACTTTATCGCCAGCGCAGAGAACAAAAATACACCAACCTGCTTACCAACAAATAGCCCAGCAATAACGCCCAGTGGCACAGGATCTCCCATTTGTTGCACATCAGTTAGTGACAAACCTACACCCGCATTAGCAAAGGCAAAAATAGGCAAAATAGCATAAGCGACCCAATGGTGAAGTTCATGCTCAACCGTCTTGAGCGGCGAGTGCCCTGGTCGCTTTTGACATTCCATAGGAAGAGTAAATGCTAGCAGAACCCCGGCAAGTGTGGCATGTACCCCTGACTTCAGTACACAAATCCACATAATAATACCCACTACGATATAAGGGGTTATCCTACTGACTTTTAATCGATTAAGGGTTACTAAGATTAGAAAGCAAATTCCTGCTAAAGAGGCTGACATTACTGATAAGCCTTCCGTATAAAACAGTGCAATAATAATAATTGCACCCAAGTCGTCTATTATTGCCAATGCCATTAAAAATACTTTGAGCGAAGGCGGCACTCGGTTACCCAACAAAGCAAGAATACCCAAAGCAAAAGCAATATCAGTTGCAGTAGGAATAGCCCAGCCTTGCAGAGCAGTATTATCTCCCCAGTTAAACCAGCAATAAACCAGTGCTGGAACAACCATTCCTCCCAACGCAGCTACTGCAGGCAAGGCAATCTTAGCTGGAGAAGCCAACTCACCCGCAATAAACTCTCGCTTTACCTCTAAGCCAATTAGTAGGAAAAATACAGCCATCAGGCCGTCATTAATCCACAACAAAAGTGGTTTATCTATTTCCAGCGCACCCACTTTGACGCCAACAGGTACAGATAAAAACAAATCATAAAGACCGACAAGGGGGGTATTAGCAAAAATCAACGCCAGCGCAGTTGCAATCATTAGCAAAATCCCGCTAGCGGACTCTTTCTTTAAAAAATCTTTGATATCGTCTGAGAGTTTAAATTGCATTTAATCTTTTTACCTATTCGACTTTAAAGCAAAACACTTAGCTAGTATTGGTTATTATAAATACATATCCAACTCTAGTGTGGTATATCAATGTACCAGTTTCAGCTGAATAAATTAAATATACTAATCTTATCCAGGTAATTAACAAAATCACTTAAAGCCAGATAAGCTCATCGAGGCTGACTCAAAAGCAGCCACACAGCTATTATTAACAACTATCCGCACACACTGGACAGGCAGGATCTGCTGCCATTTTAATAGTTCGAAACTCCATAACCTTCCCATCAACCAGTAACAGCTTACCCAACAATGGTTCTCCAATACCTGTAATCACTTTTATGGCTTCAATAGCTTGAATTGTGCCAACCAAACCAACCATAGGCCCCAGTACACCGGTTTCTGCACAGCGTAACTGATCTTCTCCCTCTGGTGAGTAAAGACAACGATAGCAGGGAGACGCTGGTTGTCGACTATCAAATACTGTCACCTGCCCTTGTAAGCCAATTGCTGCCCCTGACACCAATGGGCACATTGCCTGAACACAAGCCGTATTAATTGCAAACCGCACAGCAAAGTTATCAGTAGCATCAATTACCAAATCAGCTGTGGTGATCCACTGTAGCAGGTTATCTTGGCTTGCTTTTTCAACAATAGGAGTAGCTACGCAGTCAGAATTCATACCACGCAAGGTTTCAGCTAGTGCTTCTGCTTTAGGCTTACCAATGGCTGACTGGTTATAGGCAATTTGCCGCTGTAAATTAGTTAACTCAACCTGATCAAAGTCCATTAGCAATAACTCACCCACCCCTGCTGCCGCTAAGTACATTGCAACAGGGCAACCAAGCCCACCCAGCCCCACTATTAATACTTTAGCTGCTTTAAGTCGCTGCTGACCTTCAATATCCAGCTCAGGTAGCATAATATGTCGGCTATAGCGTAATAACTCCTGGTCAGTTAGCGTTTTGCCTGTTATTGGTTCCATTTAAATTTTACCCGTCAGAGTGATAGCAAGGTTATATTAATGCTTTCCAGGGTAGCGAGAATATAATACGCCTGTCACCATTTAGGCCTTATGAGTTAGAAATGACGCATAAGCTAGCAGAAATAGAATAATGGCCTTATATAGGTTCGCTACTTTGATTTGGTGATAATTAGCAATACAGAGCAAAGGTAATTCGGTCGTTTTTTCCTAGATCTTGCTTACATTGAATCGCTTGATAATTGAACCCTGCTAAAATTTCTCTGACAGCTGTCGCCTGATCATAACCATGCTCAAAAAACAGATAACCACCAGGCTTTAAAAAGTCTGAAGCATTTTTAGCAATTTCGTTGATAGCGGCTAGGCCTCGTTGCTCAGCAACCAATGCAGACTTTGGTTCAAACCGAACATCGCCTTGCTGCAAGTGAGGGTCATCTGCTGGGATATAAGGAGGGTTACTCACCACCAGATCAAACTGGCCAATCGTTTCTGGTAGTGCTTCAAACCAATGACCAGCAAAGAATTGAACATTAGTTAAACCTAAGCGCTTCCCATTACGTGCCGCCAGCTCAACTGCTTCTGGTAACAAATCAACGCCTGTGACTTGCCAGTTTGGCCGTTCATAGGCCAATGCTAAAGCAATTGCACCAGTACCTGTACCCAAATCAATGACATGTAAAGACTGATTAGCATCAGCTACGGCCAGTACCTGCTCAACCAGGATTTCAGTATCAGGTCGAGGAATCAGGGTTGCTTCACTGACTTCTAACTCAAACTGCCAAAAACCACGAGACCCTGTAATGTAAGCAATGGGTTTACCCTTTAAGCGCTGAAATAAGCAGTTATCAAATGTGGTTTGCTGCTCAGCCGTAAGCTGTTGATCTGGCCAGGTAAACAAGTAACTGCGTGGCTTTTGCAGCACATGACAAAGTAGTTGCTCTACATCTTCTTGGGGGGATGGGCTAGCAACAGCAAGTTGAGAGCTTGCTAGCTGTTGCAGCTCACTGATAGACTTCATTTTACTCTTCAGACATTTTGGCTAACAACTCAGCCTGATACTCTTGAATTAATGGATCAATCACCGGGCTCACATCCCCTTCCATCACTTCAGGTAGTTTGTAGAGGGTTAAGTTAATCCGGTGGTCTGTTACCCGGCCTTGTGGATAGTTATAGGTTCGAATTCTTTCAGAGCGATCGCCACTACCTACTAGACTTTTCCGCTGATCAGCTACCTGTTGCTGAGCGGCATCTTGCGCTGCCGAGTTTAGCTTTGCTGCTAATAAAGACATCGCCTTGGCCCGGTTTTTATGCTGAGAGCGCTCATCCTGACACTCCACCACAATCCCTGTTGGTAAGTGAGTGATTCGAATAGCAGAGTCAGTTTTGTTTACGTGCTGACCTCCCGCACCAGAGGCACGATAAGTATCAATTCGCAAATCCGCTTTATTAATTTCAATATTTTCTACTTCGTCTGGTTCAGGCATGATGGCCACTGTACAAGCAGAAGTATGAATTCGACCTTGAGACTCTGTTTCTGGCACACGCTGTACCCGATGGGCACCTGACTCAAATTTTAATTTACCGTAAACACCATCGCCTACTACACGACTGATGATTTCTTTAAAACCACCATGCTCACCTTCATTGGCACTGACCACTTCCACCTTCCAACTACACCGCTCAGCAAAACGGGAGTACATTCTAAACAGGTCACCAGCAAAAATGGCAGCTTCATCTCCACCCGTTCCGGCCCGAATTTCTAAAAATATATTGTGGGAGTCATTAGGGTCTTTGGGTAACAGTAAGGTTTGTAGCTCTAAATCAAGAGTTTCAATGGCGTCATTGGCTGTCGCTATTTCATCCTCAGCCATCATCTTCATTTCAGGGTCATCCCCTGTTAACCACTGCTCAGCCTCAGCACGATCTTCTTTTGCCTGCTGATAACGCGCAAAAGTTTTTACCACTGGTTCGATTTCAGCGTACTCTTTGGAAAACTTACGAAACTTGTCTTGGTCAGTGATGACCTCAGCATCACTTAACAGCGCAGCTAGCTCTTCATAGCGCTCAGTTAAGTTTTCTAATTTAGCTAATATGGATGGTTTCATGACTTCTTATCAGTTAATTGATCAATCTCAAAAAGCTGTTTTACCCACTCTATTCGATCCAGCTGTCCCGCTGCACCTGCTTGTTTAATTTGGACACTAGGACCATGCAGCAATTTATTGGTTATGGCTTTAGCAAATCGAGCCAGCACTTGTTCAGGGTCAGCACCATTGGCCAATTTCTTACGCGCCTTGGCCAATTCTTCCTGGCTTAGCAGCTCTACTTTAGTACGAAATTGCTTGAGCACCTCAACTGCCGTTAGCTCCCTCATTCGACTCATAAAAGCAGCAGAGCCATTAAGGACTAAGTTTTCTGCCTCTACCGCTGCTGTCTGACGGTTTTTTAAATTCTCTTCGATGACTTCTCGCAAATCATCAACGGTATATAAATAAATATCAGCCAAAGTAGCTACCTGTGGTTCTATATCACGTGGTACTGCAATATCTACCATGAAAATAGGCCGATGCTTACGCAGCTTAAGCGCGCGCTCTACAGCTCCTTTACCTAATACAGGTAATTGACTCGCTGTAGAGGCAATTACAATGTCAGCATTGGGTAATAGGTCAGGCAAATTACTCAAGCTTGCAGGCGTTGCTTGAGTAAACTGGCTTGCCAGTAGTTCTGCATTAGCCAACGTTCGGTTAGCTATAGTCAGCCCTGCAATACCAACCTCAGATAGGTGCCTAGCGACCAGCTCAATGGTTTCGCCCGCTCCAATTAAAAGGGCCTGGCTTTGGCTAATCTCTCCAAATATCTGGCGCGCTAATGCTACCGCAGCATAGGCAACAGATACAGGGCTTTCACCAATCGCAGTTTGGGTTCTCACTTGCTTTGCGGTTGCAAAGGCACTTTCAAACCAGCGGCTTAGCCCAAAACCCACCGTGCCAGCGGCTTGTGCCTGGGCATAAGCCGACTTTAACTGCCCCAAGATTTGGGGTTCACCTAACACCATAGAGTCCAGCCCACTGGCTACTCGCATCATGTGCTGAACAGCTGATTCATCCCAATACTGATAAATTGAATCAGCAATTTCGGTTACGGCTAATTGTTGATAATTTGCCCACCAGGCAAGCAGTGGCTGGTCTTGCCCTGGGACCACCTCACAGTAGATCTCGGTACGATTACACGTTGAAAGAATGGCGACTTCATTAACCGATGAAAGCTTTTGAATACTCTGAAGAGCATCTGCCAAGTGCTCAGGGGCAAAAGCCACCTTCTCTCGAAAAGCAACTGAGGCAGTCTGATGATTTATGCCAAGCGCAAGAAACCCCATAATAAAACTATCAATATCACCATCAACTATCAGCGGGTTGGAGCCACAAGGTATGTTGTAGCTGCCTTCAAAGCAGGGAATTCTCCTACTAATACAGCTTAAGTGCAAATATCCTTACTGTGATGGTTAAATTTTATCTAACTTAACATTAGGGTAACGAAAAAGCGCTGATAAGAAGAGAGTAGATAATATTTCCCTACAAATTTCATGCAATCATAGATATAAAGGAACAGGTTTATCGCTAATCTTGTCTACAGTAATAGAAAGAAATGCAGGTGTTATTACCGTTAGTACTGCACCATCTGTTTTAGCCAGCACACGCTTAAACCTGTTAAACCAATTTAAGGAAAAATTGATACGGACATACGACTTCATTTCACTACACTGCAGGCATTCTCTTGTAGTCTGGTGAAATATCCAGGCTAAAACAGTTGAAGTGTATTTATACGACGCTATTGTGAGACACCACCTTCATTTCAAATCAAGATCATAGCGTATCCATTCAAGATACTTTAGAGTTGGGCAATTCGCTTTGTTGCCATTGCCAGGCAAGTGGCCAAGTATTGTTACCAGGTATTGCAAATAGATGAATAACTACTTTCGCGTCAAACACTTTCTTGCCTCAGGGCTGATTATCAGCTTATTTGGCTGCTCAGGTATTAAACCACAAAATAACACCAATAATCAGGCAACCGTTGAGCCTGCTACTGAAGCCACCACCCCCATTAGCAAGGATACCCTCTTTGCACTCCTCGTAGCAGAAGTGGCTGCTAATCGCGGCCAATTAGATATCACTCTAGGCAATTACCTTCGTGAAGCACATAAAACACAAGACCCTGGCGTGGCAGAGCGTGCCTATCAAATTTCCCAATACTTAGGAGAGTCTCGCGGTGCGCTAATTGCGTCAACTATTTGGGCTAATAATGATCCAGACAACTCCCAAGCGATTCAAGCCAATGCCATTGAGCTTGGTAAAGCAGGTCAGCTCAATGCTGCAGCAGAGCGAATGAGAGAGCTACTGGAGAAAAACGGTGGTGAAACTAAATTTGATATTCTCGCTATCAACGCTATTAACTTAACCCAGGATGACCGCGACAAGCTGCTGGCCACCTATGACACCATTGCAAAAGAATACCCTAATAACCTAGAAATAAAATTTGGCCAAGCAACACTGCTTCACCAAAGTGAGCGCCATGAAGAAGCCCTGCCATTAACCAACCAAGTTATTGCCAAGCAACCTAATTATACTAGAGCGCTTATCCTTAAAGGTCGGCTGTTATCTGCTTTAAAAAAAGACCAGCAGGCACTTGATTTTCTTGAGAAGCAAATTAAAAAACATCCAGATAATCGCCGTATTAGATTACTTTATGCTCGTTTATTAATTCAGGCCAATCAGCTCACCAAAGCTAAACAACAGTTTGAGTATTTGGTTTCTCAAACACCTGATGATGATACGTTACTCTATTCACTCAGCATTATTAGCTTTGAAAGCAAACTCTACGATCAAGCAAAGCGTTACTTTCAAAAGCTATTAGCTACTAATAAACGTAATGACGTTGCTCACTACTACTTAGGCGCTATTGCTGAACAACAAAATACCCCTCAGGCAGCCATTCACCATTTTGAGCAAATCAAACCTGGCCAGTATTTATTTGATGCATTTAAAAGGATAGCATTACTCCTAACTAAACAAGGTGAGTCCGCGGAGGCAAGAAAGCGTCTTAAAGCTGCTCGTCAAGCCTACCCAAAGTTCGCGCCAGAGCTATACATTATTGAATCTGAAGTGCTAGCTCAGCAAAAGCGATATAAAGATGCTCGGAAGCTGCTAAATCAAGCACTCAAAAAGCATAAATCTCATACTCGCCTACTTTATGCCAGAGCAATGATTTCAGAAAAACTCAATCAAATTGACAAGCTGGAAAAAGACCTACGGAAAATTATATCTGTCCAACCCAACCATGCATTAGCATTAAATGCGCTTGGGTATACCCTGGCTGACCGCACTAATCGCTACCAAGAGGCCAAAGAGCTTATTACCAAAGCTTACCAGCTGACACCCAATGATCCTGCTGTAGTGGATAGCATGGGCTGGATTGAGTTCAAATTGGGAAATTTAGAGGATGCGATTAAATTCCTCAGGCAAGCATATCAAGCATTTCCAGACCATGAAGTAGCTGCTCATTTAGGCGAAGTATTATGGACCAGTGGCAAGCAAGAGGAGGCGCTCAGCATTTGGAACGAAGCACTCAAGGAACAGCCTTCCAGTGAAATCATCAAAAAAACAATGCGCCGGTTAACAGGCAAGCCTTGACATTTGTGTGATCCCTTGCAGACTTATCGCCAAGCACTGCAAGGGCCGTATTAGTTTGAACAACTCGCCCTCTATCGCATCATAAAACTTATCGCAATGAATACAGTGAAGATTTTGTGAATAAAAGAACCCTTATTTTCTTAATCAGTTTTTTATGGTTACCAGGTTGTAGCTGGTTACCCCAAATCCCTGACCCTTTTGCTGATAAACCCCCTGTAGTAAAAGATCAGGCAGCCAGCTGGAAGCAGCACTTGGCTTTTATTAAAGGCATGAAAAACTGGCACCTTAACGGAAAACTGGGTATCCGAACCCCAGAAGACTCCAACAGCGCTTATATTGACTGGCAACAACAGCACAATAGATTCACGATTGTACTTTCAGGCCCTCTAGGCCAAAGTATCGCCAAACTCAATGGCGAGCCTGGCCATGTTGAACTCAACACTGCCGATCATGGCCGTTATTTTGCCAATACACCAGAGCAGTTAATGCGTAATGAGCTTGGCTGGAACCTTCCCGTTTCCAACCTTAAATTCTGGGTAAGAGGCATTCCTGCACCACAAGGCAACCAAACCATCAGCCTTAACCCACAAGGATTGCTTGCCAAACTTCAGCAAGCTAATTGGACGATTCATTACGACCGTTACCAGCAAGTAGGCGACACCTGGATGCCTGGCAAAGTGCGCTTTTTTAGTAAGCAGTTAAAGTTAACTTTTGTAATTAAAGACTGGCAACTGTCGCAATGAGCTCTGAATTAAATAAGATTCAACTGCCCTCACCAGGCAAGCTTAATTTATTTTTACATATCACTGACAGGCGAGCAGATGGCTACCACCAGCTGCAAACATTATTTCAGTTTATTGAGTTAGCCGATGAGCTAACCTTTTCACTCCGTACAGACGCAAAAATTCAGCTGACAAGTGATCTGCCTTTTAAAGCTGAAGATAACCTGGTCTATAAAGCAGCTGCTACTCTGCAACAAGCCGCTCAAATCAGCCAGGGAATAGATATTCTGTTGGATAAAAAATTACCCATTGGTGGTGGCGTGGGTGGTGGCAGTTCTAATGCTGCAACCACTTTATTAGCACTAAATAAGCTGTGGCAACTAAACTGGTCATTATCTCAACTAGCTGAATTAGGTATCACTCTTGGTGCTGATGTGCCTATTTTTATTCATGGTTTTGCTGCCTGGGCAGAGGGCATTGGTGAAAAGTTAACCCCAGTTACACCAAAGGAGCTTTGGTATTTGTTACTGGCACCTGACTGTCATGTCAGCACCGCAAAAATTTTTAATCACCCAAACCTGCCAAGAAGCACGGCTCCTGTTACCTTCGAGGATTTTTTAGCTAATCGGTGCCATAATGATTGTGAATTTTTAGTAAGAAATTTATATCCTGGGGTTGATAAATGTTTTCAATTTCTGAATAATCTCGGCCCCGTAAGGATGACAGGCACAGGTGCGTGTTTATTTGTACCTTTTGATTGTCATTCAGATGCAGCGAAAGCTTTTGCTCAATTACCTAATGGTATGCAAGGCTTTATTACTAAGGGTAGCAACCAGTCAATGTTACATCGATGCTTGCAAAGCCTCTCGAAATAGCATATAAAACGCACCCATCCAATCGTATGCAATTGGGGTGTCGCCAAGCGGTAAGGCAACGGGTTTTGATCCCGTCATGCGCAGGTTCGAATCCTGCCACCCCAGCCATTAAATTTCACATTCCTCAAAAAACCGTCCAAACTCATCCAAGCCCTCAAAAAAAGGTAATTACCGTGTCCAAGATGATGGTGTTCGCGGGTAACTCCAACCCGGGTCTCGTACAAAAGGTTGTTGACCATCTGAATATCCCTATGGGTAGTGCTTATGTTGGTCGATTCAGTGATGGCGAAGTGGCTGTAGAAATTAATGAAAACGTGCGAGGTAAAGACGTTTTTATTATTCAATCTACTTGCGCCCCTACCAATGACAATCTGATGGAGCTGATAGTCATGGCTGATGCCCTGCGCCGCTCATCAGCACAACGAATCACAGCTGTAGTGCCCTACTTTGGCTACGCACGACAAGATCGTCGGCCACGCTCTTCTCGGGTGCCGATTAGCGCTAAGGTAGTTGCTGATATGATGGCTGCTGTTGGTATTGACCGAGTATTGACTGCTGACTTACACGCAGACCAAATTCAAGGCTTCTTTGATATTCCTGTTGATAACATCTATGGCTCTCCTATTTTGCTAGATGATATTGAAAGTCAGCGTTATGAGAATACGATGGTGGTTTCTCCTGATATTGGTGGCGTAGTAAGAGCCCGTGCCGTAGCCAAACGCCTCAATGCTGATTTGGCCATTATCGACAAGCGTCGCCCAGCAGCCAATCAGGCTGAAGTGATGAACATCATTGGTGATGTTGAAGAACGTACCTGCATTCTGGTTGATGACATGGTTGATACTGCTGGCACCTTATGCCAAGCCGCTAAAGTACTTAAAGAGCGCGGCGCTTCTAAAGTATACGCCTACTGTGTTCACCCGGTTTTATCTGGCCGCGCCTTGGAAAATATTAACCATTCTGAGCTGGACGAACTAGTTGTTACTAACACTATCCCATTAAGTGATGCCAGCAGAAATTGCCCTAAAATTCGCCAGCTGGATATGTCACCACTGATTGCAGAGTCGGTTCGACGGATTTCTAATGAGGAATCAATCAGCGCTATCTTTCGTTAAGCCTTCAAAAAACCTCAAGAAAAATAGACACTCAAAAAACGGTCACTTTGACCGTTTTTTTATAAATGCTTAACTTGTCTTTGCAGACAGTAGCTAAAAAATGCGCTATGATCCGCGCCTGCTTAATACAAGCATTTTTTCAACCACAACCCTTAACTGCTTGGTCGCAAAGTAGCTTAGGGTTTATTAGGAGATTCACATGTCTAACGAATTTACTTTAGTTGCAGAAAAGCGTACCGACATAGGGAAAGGTGCGAGCCGCCGCCTACGTCGTGAAGCTGGCAAAGCTCCAGCCGTTATTTACGGTGCTGAAAAAGCGCCAGAAAGCATTACAATTCTGCAAAAAGATATCTTAAAAGCGCTCGAGAACGAAGCTTTCTACTCTCATATTCTGACGCTTGATGTTGCAGGCGAGAAGCATGAAGTTATCTTAAAAGACCTTCAACGCCACCCAGCGAAAGACATTATTTTACACGCTGACTTCTTACGTGTTACTGCTGATCACAAACTAACCACCCATGTACCTTTACACTTCATTAATGAAGATAAGTGTGCTGGCGTTAAGAAAGGCGGAGCTATTACTCACAACGCAATTGAAGTTGAAGTACGCTGTTTACCTGCTGACTTGCCAGAGTTTATTGAAGTTGACATGAGTGATGTTGACCTAGGCCAGATCCTTCACTTATCTGACATCAAACTACCTAAAGGTGTAGAGCTAGTTGAGCTGGCTCATGGTGAAAACCATGACTTAGCCATTGCTAACATTCAAACACCTCGTGGTGGTGCTGACGAAGAAGCCGAAGAAGGCGAAAGCGAAGCATAAGCCGTGGCGAAAGCAACACAAAGCGAGCCCATCCAGCTGGTTGTTGGATTGGGCAACCCTGGTGCTGAGTATGAAGATACTCGGCACAATGCAGGGGCAATGTTTGTTGAAATGCTAGCACGCCGCTATGGCGCCAGCCTCCGTTCTGACAAAAAGTTTTCAGGGGAGCTGGGACAGGTGACTATTGCCGGGCAAGCTATTCGATTATTGATTCCAACCACCTATATGAATCTCAGCGGCCAAGCGGTTGGAACACTGGCCAACTTTTATAAAATCCCTCCCCAAGCCATTCTGGTTGCCCACGACGAGCTTGATATTCCTCCTGGCACTGCACGCTATAAGCAAGGCGGTGGTCATGGTGGCCATAACGGGCTAAGAGATATCATTGCTAAACTTGGCAATTGTCGTGATTTTGCCCGCTTACGTATTGGAATTGGCCATCCAGGCCATAGTAAGCAAGTGGTTAATTACGTGCTTAGCAAGCCTCCTCAGACAGATCAGCAACTCATCGACGATGCTATTAATACGGCAATAGACACCATTCCTGAAGCCTTAACTGGCGCTTGGTCAGCAGCCGTTCAACAATTGCACTCGTTTAAAGCCAGCTAAAAAACAAACAGGTTTACACATTATGGGTTTCAAGTGCGGTATTGTTGGCTTGCCTAATGTTGGCAAATCCACTCTATTCAATGCATTAACCAAAGCCGGAATTGGCGCAGAAAACTTTCCTTTTTGCACCATTGAACCAAATGCCGGCGTAGTCCCTATGCCAGACCCCCGTCTCGATAAGCTAGCGGCTATCGTCAATCCACAGAAAGTAGTCGCCACTACCATGGAGTTTGTGGATATTGCCGGGTTAGTTGAAGGGGCTTCTAAGGGTGAAGGGTTAGGTAACCAGTTTCTTGCAAATATTCGAGAGACTGATGCGATTGCTCATGTGGTTCGTTGCTTTGAAGACAGCAATGTGGTCCATGTCAGCAGCCAGGTAAATCCTGCGGCCGATATTGATGTAATTAATACTGAGCTGGCATTGGCAGACCTAGAAAGCGTTGAAAAACAACTACAACGAGTTGCCCGGGTTGCCAAAAGTGGTGACAAAGAATCGATCAAACAAAAAGCTTTACTTGAAAAGCTGGTTCCTCACCTTAATGAAGGACATCCGGTTCGATCATTAGCACTCACTGATGACGAAAAAGCTGAAGTTAGGCAGTTTCATCTGCTAACAACAAAACCAGTGATGTATATTGCCAATGTGGATGAAGATGGTTTTGAAGACAACCCTCATTTGGACACCGTTAAATCAATTGCCGCTAATGAAGGGGCAGTAGTTGTTCCTATCTGCAACAAGCTAGAAGCGGAAATTGCCGAGCTTGAAGATGAAGAAAAGACTGAGTTTTTAGCTGACCTTGGCATGACTGAGGCTGGTCTTGATCGTGTGATTCGAGCGGGTTACCAGCTTTTAGGGCTACAAACCTATTTTACGGCCGGTGTTAAAGAGGTCAGAGCTTGGACTACTAAGGTAGGTGCTACAGCTCCACAATCCGCTGGTGTCATCCACACTGACTTTGAAAAAGGCTTTATTCGTGCAGAAGTCATTGGATATAACGACTATGTGGACTGCAATGGCGAGCAAGGAGCAAAAGAGGCAGGTAAATGGCGTTTAGAAGGGAAAGATTATATCGTTGCTGATGGCGATGTCATTCACTTCCGCTTTAATGTATAAAATTTTCAGGATAAAGGGTTGACAACAAAGGCCTAAATCCTGAAAATACGCCGCACTTCCTGGCTACGTAGCTCAGTTGGTTAGAGCACAGCATTCATAATGCTGGGGTCAGTGGTTCAAATCCACTCGTAGCTACCAGTTTACAAAGGAGTCAACTGACTCCTTTAATTTTCCTAATGGGGTGTCGCCAAGCGGTAAGGCAACGGGTTTTGATCCCGTCATGCGCAGGTTCGAATCCTGCCACCCCAGCCATTTTTAATCGTTTATTTTTTTATTCCTTCTCCAGCTTCTGTAAAAAAATCTTCGTTAATTAAATCATAATTTGTCTCATCAAAAGTATTTTCTTGATAGTCTGCTGACAATGTAACACCGCTATAATTCGCATAAGCATGAATTCCTACAAAGTATTCTACTTGCTTAGTTACTGCACTCACTTCACAGGTTTCATTATTACCATAGTAATATGGACGACAAGTGTATTTAGACAAACTGGGTTTACTGCCTACATTGACATACAAGTCACCATCACCTGTACCACCAGCTGTTTTAATGACTAAACTCTTAGCACCTGCAGGTACAGTAATTTTGTAGTATCTCCACTGCCCTTTATTAGCTCCCAAATTAGTAATAGGCTTACCTTTAACTAACACACCTACACCACTACTGTCGGATACTGTTACTCCTTTTTGCGCTTGATCCGTTAATCCATCATCGTCAGTTACTGCTAAAGTTGCTGTGTAGGTTCCTGCTTTCGCATATTTATGAGTAGGATTTGCTGCAGCCGAGGTATTACCATCACCAAAATTCCATTTGTAACGAGTGATATTGCCATCAGAGTCTTTACTGGTACTAACAAACTTAACCGTTAGCCCAGTAACTTGATAGTTAAACCCTGCAACCGGTGGTTTTTTAGTGGGCCCACCATTATCACCATCAGGCACCTTACCATCAAAATACTGAGAAACCTGCGGCCAGATTTTACTGATTTTTACCCCTTGATTAGGGCAGCCACCATAATGATGCAAACCAATTGCTTTATTTGTATCTGCCGCTAATACAGGTGATCCTGAACTACCACCAATGGTATCGCATAAATACCCCAAATCAGTCCCCTGCCCCCTACCATTGGCTGAAGGCACATCTACTCGACAACGGTTACCCGTATTTTTATCACTCTCTACCGCCAGCTCTTTCGGATTACCTGAACCATGCTGAGCAATATAAATTCTTTCTTGATTGACTGGCTCACTAATATCTAAACCGTAATAGCCAAAACTTTTTACTGCGCTGAAGTTATCAACCGTAAACAAGGTATAATCCAGGGTATAGTCGGTTTTCAACATTTGTTTTCCCGACACTTTGGTGGTAGTTGCCATACTCCCACCCCCACAACCTGTACGCTGATAATTAAACCAAACCTCAGATGCTGCTACTTTACTTTGCGTACTCATACAGTGGTTATTGGTAAATACCCGGTTATCTGAGCCCACTCGCCAAGCTGTACATAACGAGCCGCTCATCACCAGCCTGGCTACTGGCCGGGTTCGCTCATACTCAACAGGAAATGTATCTTTATAGCAGATAGCATCTTTTCGCTGGTTAGTGCCACAAGTTGAAAATGTACTATCGATCAATGACTCGATTACTGCTTGCGGAAAACCTTTTAAATAGGAACCAATAATTAATTTATGCTTCTGTTCATTCCAATTGTTTTGATCATCATTATTATGAAACTCAATAATCGCTGTATCGCCATTGACTGACATACTAGCCCATGTATTCTCTCCATCTTCACCAGCCTCAATATCAAAAGTAAAACTATCTCGATGATTATTACTGTAGTGGTAAACCTCCGTACCTTCTGGATTAGAAACTGTTACATAACTACCATCAGGAATATTAAAATGCTTGAAGTGAACTTTAATAAAGCTGGCATTAGGCTCCGTTATAACCAGCCTACCGCTCTCTGATATACTGCTATCAGACATCACATCTAACTGTGTAGCTACGCGATCTGCAATTATTATTGGAGAAGGATTAAAAAAAGTATCGTTGGTCTGTTGACTTGCTTCGACCTGCAGTAGCGAAGTAAAACCAATAACACCTACCGATACTGCACAGACAAGCTTTTTTTGATTAAGTATTTTCACAGTTATCCTCCATGATATCTCGCTTAGAGTGAAAAAAACGCATTTATAAATAGCGATCAACAAAATAACTGCCTAGTATTGCAATCCAACCAATTATAAATCGCCTTACCTAACACTCTTTTAGCTATACCCTAACATTAGGTATATTTTTCCTATTTGGCACAATTAAAAATATTCAGATAAAAGTACTATTACTTATATCCATACAACTTTTTCAACTTTATCTTTCACCTGATAAAGTATAGTGTGCTTACAATTAACAGGAGAATACTCATTGAGTATTTTTAGCTTTAAGCAGAAAAATAATATAGCTTTAAGCTACCAACCAATACACTAATAATATGGAAATTAATTTTGCGCCGACACCATTCGGGATATTTCTGGAAAAGTGGTCTTTTATAAATACCAATGTAATCAAGGAACGACCCTAGAACTGTGTTTTACCCAACCACTTTAGTACGACAATTCAAATGTAGTCACTATACTGGTATATGTTAAAGATTCTCTGAAAGTGTTTTTCGACAAAATACCAAGAGAAAAGCAGTCAATACATAAACTGTATCGAGACAAAAATAAGAGGATAAAAAAGCATAGCCAAAAGATTTGATTAGTGATCTCTTAACAAACCAATACCATTAACAGACCACCAAAACCCACTCCAAGCAATGACAACTTTATCAGTTGCTTAACCTATATTAGTGAGACCTTAGTAATACTTCCTGACTTTTTGCTAAGCGCCGCCTAAAACTCTGCATAGTACGACGGATTTTATGAAAGCCCGCCGTTTCTACTACTTGTGCATCAATTGGCTGGTATTCGACTACACCTATTTTATTTGGATCAAGATAGTCTGCTTGTAGTCGTTTCATTATTTAACCTCCTTAAATAGGATCTTTAATTCCCTACTTTCTTAGCAATAACACAGCCAACATGCACAAATAAATAGGGTAAGCCCTAACAATAATCCCTGTTAACATAAAATATTTTATTAATCAAGAAGATAGTATCTATTACAATTACTTGCTAAGTAATTACCTTCTGAAATATATAAATAATTAGCAGCTTACCAGAAAATAACCAACCTTTGTTGTATATTTGTTTGTTATTACATAGGATTGATAATTACTATTGGTCACTAGATGACATTTTTTTGAATTGTCAGTCAATTTCTTGCCGTTATTCACAAAGCACAACAATTTTATTTGCACTATTTACAACAATAGACTTATTGAGACTACCCCTCAGTACTGCTGTCTTATTCACCAGCAAACAGAATGATCTCTCTAATCCTAACCACTTTGCACACGATATAGATTATATTGTTATATCTATATTAGAATATGATCTACCAAACACCCTTGATAACCCAAGCCTTAACCACAACCCTACGACAATTACCGGCCCGTTGAGTACCACTACAGTTTATGCCTTTCAACAATAAGAAATCATCAGCCCAACATTCACACCAACAAGATCAGCTAACAAAGTACTTATCTCAACATGAGGGCTGTATGAGTCAATCACAACTGGAAGGTTTTATATTCGCTATTAGTTGCTGCCCAGATAGCCACATCGGCAATAGCTGGCAACATCAAGTACTACCAAAGGTACAGTTGCAAGATGCCTCATCAGTAAGCTGTCAACTAATTGGCATTCTAGATGACTTGTTTAGCCATACCCAGCAGCAAGTACTAGACTTAACCTATCAGCTCCCAATTAACTGTATTCCTGACGCTAACGCCATTAGTAACTTTTTACCCTCCTCATCTTTCCATCAATGGAGCCTTGGGTTTATGAGAGGATATTTATTGACCTATGAGCTTTGGCGAAGCTTTTTAACCGCTGAGGATCACCAAGATTTCAGTACAGCCGTTTTTATCTTAGGTTTTTTTGCTGATCAAACCATAGCTGAAGAAGTATGCCAAGAAAATAATTTAGGGAATTTTACTAAGTTTTGCTTACTATTACTGACTAAAATACCAGAAGCAATCGATACGGTTAATCGATTCAGCCTAGACTTACACCATGCAATAACTGCTATCGAAGCGCCTTCAGCCAGCAGAAACAGGTAACACTAATAGATGATACTAAAAACCATTAAATGGTTGTTAATTCTGTTAACTTTAATATTCAGCCTGATTTTAACTACTTGGCTAACAACACCTATTTGGCTAGTAAAACTGACTAACTATTTTATTGCCCCTTATGATTTACAAATCCATAGTCAGAAAATTACTACCCACTGGCCTTTTCAACTAAATATCAACAACCTTGATTTAATAAACACTAACAACCATGACAAACAACCGTTAATCCAAATTGAACAGCTCACACTATCGTTACACCTTTTACCAGATAGCCAGCTACCACTAGAAATAACAATATCAATGAATGACAGCACTCTTCAGCTAGAACAGCTGAAAGCGCTAAAGCCAACAGCTTCTGAAGATACGACTCTTACCTCCTGGTCTATCAATGATCTGCTTGGCATTCCCATTAGCTGGAAAATTAGTAACCTCACAATTGATCGCCGACAACATCCAACAGTATCATTATTTAGTTATTTAGAACAAAGTCAAACAGGCCCGCAATTCAAGCTACATTTAACACATAATGAGCAAACTTTTCTTACCATCAATACCCAGTGGCAAACCGATAATAACCAACTAATTAACGAAGTCAGCGTTATTCCTGCTGCATTAACATCACTACTAGACATAAGTGAGCCATTAACCTTTCTCACACCAGACAACAGCCAACTGACGGCAAATTTAAAGCTCAATTTACCTGAATCCTTTCGTACAGCAGATTTCTTAAACAAAAGCCAACTAAAACGAATCAGTGGCAATGGTACAATACAGTATCAAGCAACTTCGACAATGGGTGAAATTACAATTGACGCTAACTGGCAGCAACAGCAAGGCACTTTCACAGCTAAATTAATACCCCACATTCATTGGAATAATCCCTCAACAAACCTCCACAGCACATCAGCTCCTAATACTCAAACAAACGGAGCAAACAATGCCTCTAAGCCTCTACTCCTCCCTCCAAAAAAGATTACATTTTTCTGCCAATCGCCATTAGAAATTATCTATCAATTTAATCAACAGCAAGCCAATCTATCAGGAGAATGTCGTACAAATTTAACTCATCCTCAATACCAACTGCAATTGACTAGCCAACTAGAAAGTACTAATAAACTCACTCAGTGGCATGTCTACTCGAAACTACATGGCCAGTTAGCACCTGCAACTGAAAGCACAAATCAGTTTAACGGCCAGCTTAACGGTAATATACAACTAGCAGCTAATAGTATTAGCTTTCAATTAACAGATAGTGCCACTGCCTCGCTTACTACAGCAGAGTTTGAACCTTATGCTGCAAATGCAGTGCAACTGTTAATTAAACAATTATCAGCTGATATAACTGACTTAAATAAGCCTGACAGCAGTTTTAAATTGTCTACACTTTTTGATCTAACTCTTAACCAACCAACTCTGTTTAGCCAGCCAATAAGTCCAAAGATAACTAGCCAGCACCAAGTAAAAACTATAAACCAACTCACTGAATATCAAGGTAACTGGCAAATCGACCAGACAGCCACATTAACAAAGCAGCTACAATGGCAACTGGGAGAACAACAAGCAGCTATAAACTGGCAATTAAAAGTCAGTGATGCCGCACAGCTTGCCAACTATTTAGCTCCAATAATACCTAACTGGCCAACGTCGCTATCAATCCAAAGCGGCCAATTTAGCAACAGTTTCTCAGGTACAGTCCTATTTAATCCCCTGTTAATATCAGGCAAAATGTTATCTACATTAAATCAATTCAACCTACTGTATGAAAAAAACAACCTAAATAACATTAATGGAGAGTTACAGTTTCGAGTAAAAAACAACCATGTCACTTCAAGCAATTCACACCCTAACTCTCTTAAAGTAAAGCTCATTGATATAGGTATTCCTATTGAAACCATATCCACACAACTTAGATTTAATAGTAATCTAAGTCAGCCAGACCAAACTATAATCCAACTAAAACAACTTAAAGCCAATTTGCTTGGCGGTACCATTACAGCTCCTAGACTCAACTTGATACCTTTTTCAAACCAACAAATAACAATATCAGTAAAAGCGATTGATTTAGCCAAGTTAGTTGCTTTAGAGCAACAGCCTGCGGTTACAGCATCAGGTATAATTAACGGCAAGCTACCAATCAAAGTTGTTAATAATAAACCCAGTATCAACAATGGCACACTACAAGCTACAGGCGCTGGTTGGATTAAAGTAAACCAGCCATCTCTAACTGAAAGCTTATCGGCTTCAAATGAAAGCTTAAAACTCGCCCTTTCTGCTCTAGCAAACTTTCAGTATGATCGCCTTGAAAGTGATGTTGCATTGGCACCCAATGGCGACTTAGTACTATCCGTCAGCCTTGCCGGAAAAAACCCTGACTTTTACCAGGGAAAACGCATACACTTTAATTATAAACAGGAAGAAAATATCTATTTGTTGATTAAAAGCGTTCAATTAGGTCAATATATTGGCGAAAATGTTACAAAGAAACTCCAACGACCTTCCAAGGATTGATTATGCAAATAAAGCTTAGGTATCTTCCAGGCTTAGTGCTGCTGTTGACGGCTTGCACCCCAAAAGTACAAGTAACAGCACCCGAGAAACCAATTACCATCAATCTAAATGTAAAAATTGAACATGAGATTAAAGTTAAGCTGGATAAAGAGCTTGATAAAGTGTTCAGTGATGATAGTGAGCTATTTTAGGAGCCACCATGGATAAAATAAAAATCAAACAATCTCTGCTACTATGCACACTACTAGCTGTATTATTCTCGCCTTTCAGCTGGTCTCTAGACTTAAAAGAAGCCAAACAACAGGGGCTCATTGGCGAACAACAAAATGGCTACCTAGGCCTTGTAAAGAGCCATCCTGAAGCCAAACAAATCGTTAAGCAGATTAACGCAAAAAGAAAAGCCAAATATAAGCAACTCGCCACCCAAAATGGCATTTCACTTGATGCAGTGAGTCAACTTGCAGGACAAAAAGCCATAGCCAAAACACCTTCAGGGCAATATGTTCAATCAGCAGCTGGAAAGTGGATCAAAAAGTAAACTAGCAATTTTTCAGCTCTAAGGCCTTAGCTCTTAGCGCCATTTGCCAAGTTCATTAAGAAGCAAGCAACTCTAAGTTGTATAGCTTTTATTCAAGCATATAAGAAACAACCCTTAAATAACCACACACTAGCTAGTTATTAGACAAACTGTCTATAAAACAAACATGTTTCATAGAATGTGTAGATGAGAATAAAGGCTTTGCTTACTAATGACACTCTATTTGCAAAACAATGAACCTGGATCAAGTAGCTTAAAGCCCTTCTTCAACTACCAACAAACAGCTGTTATTAATTAACAAGCAAATAGATCGAAGCCAATTACTTGGCATATGCAACGTATTGAGGTAGTATTTCAGAAAGCGTCTTTAGTCTCGACCAATTAATGCATCTAAATCTCCGTTCCTTTAAGGTACCCTGCGTACTTTCAACGGTCGAGGCGGTGGTAGTATTTAATAAAAGGAAGCAGCCCATGTTTGTTGGTATTGGGCTTTTTTTGCATTCATTTACTTGTCGAGCAGCCATGCCCTGTTATGGTAGTGCTTTGCAAGTGAATTTTGTGTGTAAATATAATTGGCAAGCAAAACGAGCAGAGTAATTGAAAAGAATAGCTTAGTAAGAGTCCAATACGATTAAAGCTGATTAAGACATTTCAAAAAATTAAAGATTATCCTACTGGTTCAAAAGTCACCAAGACTTAGCCAGAACAAGTTGACACTACAGCTATAGCTCAGAGGTTAGCAGCTTACCTAACTCAGTGTCACCTTGGTTGAAGATATTCCATACCCGTTACGGGTATATTTATGAAGTGTCGCAATTTGTCCTTTTATTTATGTTAGCCACTGACAGAAATGAATTATTGAATATAAATACTGAAGTGAGAACTAAATGAGAAAATACGTTTGTATACGCGCACTAAATTTAAGAGATGCCAAGTTGGGCCTCGCGAACCAAAATGCTACTATAGTGAGAAGCAACGTAGAACAGGTAGACCCAGCCTTTCGAAATTTGGTTTATGGTCTTGAAGCTCAAGGTTTAAAAAACAAGATTGATGAATGCCCATTGTTTTGCTTTTTAGTTGAAGATAAAAAGGGTATTGATTTTAGTCAATTTAATGAAGTAGAAGTTTCTTTTCCCATGGAGTGGTTTGAATCTGCAAAATCTACTGTACGTCACTTAACAGGTCTTGCTTATTGTGAAGCAACCAGCGAACTCGCTAATGGCCTTGAACTAAAAGATCAAAACCGAAAAGTAATCTATCAACGCCCTAAAGCCGTTTAAAATCTATACTACATAGAACAGTTTAAAATTAGGCCGAACAATACAGCCATCTCTATAGTCATCATTGTACCCCGCAGCGAACTGTATGCTGCAATACTAATGAGATGGCTGACGACTTTGTTTTATATGCCCCCCCTTCTATGTTCTTATTCTCCTGCCTAAAATACTAAATTAGCTAAAAATACTCCCCTTAAAAACCGCCCCTCACTGGAATAGATACAACACTTGCTAATACTTTATTAAATACTTCTTTATCTAAACCATAATTATAAATTTTTAATAATACATCAGGTGCATCTTTTACTGTTATAAACACCATATCAGTAATCGGCCCAACTTGCACCTCTGCATGATATAAATTAAAATCGTTCATTTTACTTATATAAAAGCGGCCTGAGTTAAAATAATTTCCCTTATTGGCTAATGCCAAGCGCCAAATATATCTATCATAATAGTCTGCAGGCTCAGGTTGTTGCAATCTATTCAAAAACATAATGGCTGGATAATCACTTACTTTAAATCGACTTTTTGAAAAAGCTTTTGGAATATCAAGCATAAAGTCTTTTTCTTCTACCTGTTCAACCAACAATCCAGTATGGTTTGGATAAACTATTTGTTTTTTAGTTAGGGTTGACTTATGAATTGTACCATTAATTGGTACTTGCAATTTAAAAACTGGTGTTTTAACTACTTCTGTTTGTTCCGAAAACTCCAGTTTGGGATAAGATCTAGTCACTGCTATATCATTACATACCTCAGCCTTGCAATACTGATCTGTTTTCAGCAACATAGGAATACCAGCACAAGCTATTAACAGAGAATTCAGCGCCAACACCCCCAAGTATTTTAAATAAATGCTTTTCATAAACTATACCATCATGAGTCATTTCTAGATGCAAAAGTTAACCACACTCACACCATCCTTGGCGTTCCGCGACAGCAACAAAGCCAAACCAATTTGGCAAGATCAAATTGGAACAGCATAGCTCACCGCAGATAAATACCAGGGAGGTATTTATCTCATTGACGAAGAGTATAAATCAGATCTCATACTTGTTTAAAGCCAGTAGTATCAAGAATATTGATCGAATATCACTATATCCCAAATAGCACTTATTAGTAAATTTTGGCCTCACCTGCAGGCCTGTTTTTAAACCGACGATGCAACCAAAGATATTGCTCAGGGTGCTGTTTAATGTATCCTTCAATTAAGCTATTAATTCTTGCCATATCTGCTACAGCGTCTTCAGAGGGAAAGCTATTTAGAGGGGAGGAGCACTTAATATGATATCGTCCTTGCTGGTCCCTAGAATAAAAAATCATTGCTACTTTAGCCCCTGTTTGTTTTGCAAAATCTGTAGGGCTAGTAATAGTCGCTGCAGGCACACCAAAAAAAGGCACAAAAATACTACGTTTTAGCCCCATATCATTATCAGGTAAAATAACACCCAATTCCCCTTTCTGTAAGAAGTACAACAGGTCCTTTACTTGTTTTCTAGGAATAAATCTCGCTTGATATTTTTGTCGACACTTACCGCTTACATACTCATAAACAGGGTTATCATGAACACGATACAGTAGGTTATAAGGCACCTGTAGACCTAATGCTCTAGCAACCATTTCCACCGAGGTCATATGCAAACCGCATAACAGGACGCCTTGTCCTTGATCAAGCAACTGTTTTATATCCTCGGCACCTTCAACAGTACAAAGGTGCTTAATCTTTTCTTCACTACTCCACCAAGCGAGACCAGGCTCAATCAAGGCAAACCCAACTGCCTCAAGATGACACTTTAATAACGACTCTCGCTGTTGTTGAGTTAGACTGGGGAAACAAAGCTCCAGATTTTTCCGAGCAATATTAAGACGCCTCCCTCCTATTTTGTATAATAAACGCCCTAACAGCCGGCCAATATTATTTAGCCAGGATAATGGGAACTTCGCTAGTATCCACAATACTCCCATTAATAGCCAAATACCCCAATATTTTGGATGAGCTAACTGCCAATTAAAAGTATAGTCATGCAAGTAAGCTTTTTGACGAACAGTTTGCTCAAGTTGATTATAGTTATTCAATGTATGCTCTCTTGTTATTTTATCGTTTATCAGCTGACTTATCCTAAAATTATATGCCTTACAAAGCAAACCTAAACGACAGTATTCTATTTATTATAAAGAATAAATAATTCAACTCAAAATAGCGCCTTTAATTCACCAAATATCAAAATCACTAAATATAAACTTGCTTTATTTTCCAGTAACCTATAACTGTACAAAAATCACTTGAGTCCGATAAAGTATTTTAGTTAAATGTGGTATGAGTCCACTAAGACTTGTCACGAATGTTTATACTTACTATTCATAATAACTAAGACTATTAAGGAATCGCTTTCTCCTGCTTAAAAGAAAAGCATTGCTAATAGCCGAAGAAACGAGATTCATGCCTAATATGGGGTTGTGTATGCTTCCTTCCCTCTTAAAAGGACAACTCATTACTGTAAAACTTACAGCAATAACGGTAATCACTAGAACAGCTATGAACTGAAAAGGCTTCACTGCCTTAGTTTAGGCTGTAGAGCTTGTTGTTAATCCTATCTACAAGCTTTACAAGTCTCCTTCTATGGAAAACAGTATCACCAGAAAGCAAATAATAACCATTAGTATTGAGAATAGTAGCCGTTTTATTCTAATACTTGATAATCACTCGCTTTTGCAGCTATATCCTAGTCAGTGACCACTTCATTTTCTAAACACCATAGGGTACAAACACCGTTAATTGGTTTGTGAGTAAAAACTAATCGTTTACTCTTATGTCAAATAAGGTAGAAGCTGTTTAGTTAATGCCGTTAAGCTTAGAGGGATATCAGCTAGCTAGCAAAGCTTGATCTAAGTGGAGAAAACCATATGAACTGCATCAAATCTGAGCTAGAAAACATGTTGGGTATTCTCTCAATACCCTATGCAGTGTACTTGCTTTATAAAATTCGCCAAGAAGAAAAAGTTTTGCTTGGTAGTAAGTAACCTGAAATTATTTGCTTTAACCTATCAATTTTTGAAAGCTTTTCAGACTAAAAAGCTCTTCTTTTGTGCAGTTTTGTAATAATTAATTGCCAATAAGCACTTTAACCAGCTACCAAATAGTTCAACACGATTAAAATACCACTTATGTTTTGCTGTTAACAACATAAATACTATAATTACCAATATAATTAGAATATCAACTAGGTAACAAAAGAGGAAACACAACCAAGCAAACTAGTTAAAATATTACAATATAACAACTAAAACTAGGCTAAATTATTAAGCCGTTTACTTGTTTTTTTATTAAGTGCCTGTGTGATAATAGGAGTTAGCGTATGAATAGCAAGCCTAAGCTCGCTGCCAGGTATGTGAAGTCAGAAATAGACAACGTTTTTGGTATTCTGTCTTTACCCTATGCATATTTTTTAGCCTACAAGTTAGCAAAAGAAGAAAAAAACTTAGTAGGAAAGTAAATTAGCTCCCAACTTGTGGGAGTCAACAGACACAATATGCATAATTAAAACCAAGCTATTTTACTTAATGTTGAATGCTTGTTTTGTATTTTGAGTAGTCTGTTTGGTAAGTGACCCAACGTCTATTTCCCTTAAACCTGCTATTATTTCAGCAATTTTAGGGATGTTCTCAGGTGAATTACAGCCAGTTTTTACAAAGCTAGGCAGCATATCAGGTGCATCAGTTTCAAGTACAATATTCTCCAGAGACAAGCAAGTAACTAGCTTTCTCAGTTTGCTCGCTCTTGTATAGGTTACAGCTCCCCCAAACCCCAACTTAAAGCCCAATTCAATAAAATGCTTTGCTTGCTGCTCACTGCCTGCAAACGCATGAACAATACCACCTTCTTTCAACTTTACCTGCCTGAGTAGCTTTAGCACCTGGTCATAGGCTTTTCGTATATGTAACACAACGGGTAACTGTGCTATTTTGGCGATAACTAACTGCTTCTGTAATAGCCGATACTGCTTATCAAAACCATTTTCATCTAGCATAAAGTCTAAGCCTATTTCACCAACCGCTAGAGGCTGATGTGTTGCCAGCATAGTCTCTAAGCACTCTAACGCATTTGAGTCGTGCTCATTAAGAAAGTACGGATGTAAGCCAAAGCCATAATGTAGCGATACGTTAGTCATTTGCTGCTCAATGATAGCTAATTGACGTTGCCAACCGCTTTCACTGATACCAGGAACAAATATAGAGCTTACTCGCAGGCGTTCGCAATTCGCCAGCACCTGAGACCGATTATGGTCAAATTCGTTAAAATCAAGATGGCAATGGCTATCAAAATAAGTGTCAAGTTTGTTGTTCAACATCTATCTTTCAATGACTTCAGTTCATCAATAGCTTTATGGCGCTGTTTTTTAATAATTTCAAGCTCATCCTCTAGCGCTTCTCTACGCTTAAGGTTGGTTTCCTCTACCAGTTTTGCTTTTAGCTGCTTCTGTTGTTCTTTTAGCTTTTTTAACACTTTTTTTATAGAGTGATACTGTTCAGCCTGCTCATGAGGGGGGCTAGCTAAAAACGCTTTTACCTTAGCAAGCCATCGCTTAGCTTTACGTTTCATATTGCTATAACCTCAACCTCATAGCGATGATCCTTTTAAAATTTCTTGCAACTCAGAACGGTCTAATTCAATTTCTTGCTTCAATATTATCAACTCTTCGGCCCCCTGACTCATTGCAACAACAGCCCCTTCCACTAGATGTCGACAAATATCATATACATAGCTATTATCATTCAGCAGCGAACTCGCTATAAGTGGATCAATCGCTTCGTTACGGATTAACTCTTCTAAAACACCATTATATGCTATATCTTGCTTTTCTATTTCTAATTTAATCATTTCTGATTGACTTAAAAACATGCGACTAGCTTCTAGCTCAAAGTTTTGGTTTATCAAACGCAATACTTCAGCTACTCGAAACCGTAGCATATCATATTCTTCACGAACGGCTTTATTTGCTGACTGCCCATAAATAATCAGATTTTTTGACAGATGTTTTACATCTTTTACAGCATCAATTAAGTGCCTGGCAGCCAGCATTAAGGCTATCGCTTGATTACCCTGCTCAGTAGTCATATAACGACGACTATCACCCACAAAACGAATAATATCTGAATAAATTCCTTTCAAAAAATGCTTATAAACATGGTCCACAGTCCATTGCTGCAAGCGAATTGGAGATCTTTTGATTATTTTGGCCAGGTTTTGGTTTGATTTAATATCGGTGCTTGTTACCTGGATTGCATAACAAATAACTTCAAAAGTACTATTAAACAAACCTAGAGACTCCTTTCGTAGCGCACTAATTGCACTGTCAGCATATCGAACAGAGGCAGGATTCAAATAATAAGCTCTAACAACAGGGAGCTCTGATTTACTAGTTAAATCTACAACAACAGAAGCCTTTTCAGGCAGCCACTTAACTAATTGTTTTGCAAAAACACTTACAAAGGGTAATAGTAATAATACACCTAATAAATTAAATAAAGTATGGAACAACGCTAACCTTAACGTATAGTCATCACTACTGATTGTTAACCAATTAGCAAACAAATCGGTGCAATACATGACTTGCTTGATCAATAACAATGTCACTATACCAGTAAGTAAGTTAAAAATAACATGAGCCAACGCCAGACGCTTACCCTGCACATTAGCTCCCATTGCCCCTAAAATAGCTGTTATTGTAGTCCCTATATTAGCTCCTATAGCGATTGCTAGAGCATTCTCATAATTAACTTGTGCTGAAGAAAGCGCCGTAATAATAAGTAGCAGTGTGGCATGACTCGATTGCATTATTACTGTTGCAATAACACCAACAAATGTAAAAATGATTAACCCCTTTACCCCTCCAACTGAATACTGGGTTAATTCAAATCCTCCCCTAAATGCTTCAAACCCTTCCTTAATATAGTGAATACCTAGAAAAATAAAGCCTATACCCAACAAAATATAGCCAGTACCTTTTCGATAACTGCTTGTTTGTAGCAAAAATAACAGACCAAAGACCAACATTGGCATTGCATAGGTAGATATATTGACTTTTAAACCAAGCCCAGCTATCAACCAGGCTCCAGTCGTTGTACCAAGGTTGGCTCCTATAATAATGCCGATCCCTTGCCCCAAGCCTAATAAGCCCGCGCTTAAAAAAGAAATGGTCAATACAGATACTAGTGAGCTAGACTGCATTAAGGTGGTCGTTAGCACACCAAAACTAAAGCTTTTCCAAGTTCGATCAGTCGCTACATTCAGTATTTTTTCAATTAAGCCGCCAGTAAAAGTATTAAACCCTTTTTCAAGCGATATCATTCCATATAAAAAAATAGCTAAGCCTGCAGCAATCAATTGAATATCTTTACTTAGCCAAAAGCTGTAGCTTAGAACAATAATAATTACTGGTAAGGCTAGTTTTTTTATCATTTTACCATAAGGTTCAGCATTGACTTGACCAAACTCTCTGAAGAATACTACTGCTAAACTATGGTATAAATGGATATCACTAGTGCTGCAAACATTCATACCAATACACTAAAGGTAGTACAATGGGGAACACTTCCGTATCACAAACTAATGTCACTGCCAGTAAACACTATTTGTATCGCAATATTGATAGTCATACTCCACTTGATCAAAAAACACGTAAGAAGATTAAAAAGCGTTATCGTAAAGCACTTCATCACTTACAAATTGAGCTAGTAACCCTACAGGAATGGGTTAGGGATAAAGGCTTAAAGATTGTTGTTATATTTGAAGGACGAGATGCTGCAGGAAAAGGCGGTGTCATTCAGCGCATCACTGACTGCTTAAGTCACCGGGTTTGCCGTGTTGCCGCTTTACCAGCTCCCACTGAAAGGGAAAAAACCCAGTGGTATTTTCAACGCTATGTCGCCCACCTCCCTGCAGCCGGAGAAATTGTGTTGTTCGACCGTAGTTGGTATAACCGAGCAGGTGTAGAAAAAGTGATGGGTTTTTGTACCGAGGAAGAATATCTAGAGTTTTGCCATTCTTGCCCCGAATTTGAACGTATGCTGGTTCGCTCTGGCATTACGCTAATTAAGTACTGGTTTTCAGTGAGTGAGTCAGAGCAAAAACGGCGCTTTGAAGCACGCATCAATAATCCACTTAAGCGCTGGAAGCTGAGCAATATGGATTTAGAGTCTCACCGGCGTTATCACAAATACTCTGAAGCCAAAGATAAAATGCTGGCGTATACCGATATCAAGCAAGCGCCTTGGTATGTAGTAAATGCAGACGATAAAAAACGTGCCAGGCTCAATTGCATTGCTCACCTACTTAGCCAGATCCCTTATCAAGAAATACCTCAAGAAAAAATATCCCTTCCCAAGCCTGAAGCTGAAAAATTATATGTACGCCGTCCTTATGATGAGCAGACTTTTGTCCCCGACATTTACTGACTAGTGACGCCGGATTATGCGGCAAAATGCCGCAACTGAATCACTATACCAGCCCCTTATAAGCTCTTATAATATGCAGCCTATCTGTTAACCCGCAATATTGTAGCTAAAAGCCAAAGCGAGTAAATTTTAGGGGGCTAACTTACTACGGCAAGTTTAGTGATGATAATGAGTCCTAAAACTTATTCGAGAAGGGTATATAATGAATCTTTCTCCACCTAAAGCAATGATAAGCATCATTTTCTTTGCTTGCTTAATCATGTTGCTGCTTTATCTACCCACTATGTTGGCATCAAATAGCCCTGCTGCCGACTATATCCGCTGCTCACCACTACAAAATAACTGCATCAGTAAACAGTCGCCACTAGGGTATCTAAAACTACACATCACTCCTGATGACTTACCTTATGACAAGCCAATTAGTGTAGTGGTCAGTAGTGACAACCCAAGTATCCAACAGCTTACACTCCAATTCAAAGGCCGCGATATGGAGATGGGGCTATTACCCCTAACGCTCTCCACCTCTCAACCTGGCACCTATTCAGGCACTACCGGGTTAAGCTATTGTACCTTAGGTGACAAAATGGTTTGGTTAGCAGAACTGACTGTCGTCACCCCCCAAAGTAACTATCGATTAATATTTGAGCTTAACAATGAAGTATAAGTCTTATGCCATACTGTTCAGCAGCCTGGTTTTAATCATGTTATCTGGTTGCAGCCCAACTGAACCTGCTACAACATCAAATAACTCGTTAGCACCTGGTAAACCAGCGCCTAATTTTACCCTACAATCTAACCAGGGGCCTATTAGCCTGGCGGATTTTAAAGGAAAAGGTGTAGTATTATTTTTTGGTTACACCAACTGCCCAGATGTTTGCCCTACTGGTTTAAGCTCGTTAACTCAGGCACTTAAACAGTTACCCAAAACCACTCAACAACGGTTACAGCCTATTTTTATAACTCTAGATCCAACAGTTGATACCCCTGCCCGACTAGCAGAGTATCTACGCTATTTTCATTCCAACTTAATTGGCTTAAGTAGCAATCAGCAAACACTTGAACAGATTACACAAGCGTACCATGTAGTTTACAAGCGCCAACCACAACCTAATAGTGAGTTTGATTTTATTCAACACACAGCTTATTTCTATTTTATTTCACCAACTGGAAAATTAAGTCAATACTTACCTCATCAGTCGTCGATAGAAAACTTAAAACAAGCACTAACCATGCTTGTGAAAACCAAGCAAAAGGAACTTATATGAAAATGCTTATTTCTTCAGCCTTACTGTTAAGCAGCTTATTTATTGCAACACCTACTCTTGCTTGTGATGATCATAAGCTAGAAATTTCCGACTCGTATGTCAGAGAAATGCCACCCGCCAGCAAAAATACGGCAGCTTATATGCAACTAAAAAACACCACTGACAAACCGTTAAAGCTGCTTGAAGTGCAAAGTGATATCGCTAAAAAAATAGAATTGCATAACATTGTTAATGTTGATGGGGTATTGAAAATGCAACCCCAACCTTATATTGAAATAGCAGCCAATAACAGCCTTATATTAAAGCCAGGCAGCTATCATGTCATGATGATGGGGGTTAAACGCCAGTTAAAGCAAGGAGAAGAAGTTAAAATGACATTAAAGTTTGAAGGGGGGATGACAAGAGAGTTAACCGCCCCTGTACAACCAATTATGCCTAAATCGGCTAAAGCAGGGAGTTAACAAAAAATAAAAGGCTCCTTTGGAGCCTTTTCTCTTAGTGTTCTCGTGTAGCTCTAAACTCTACTTCAGGATAACGTTCTTGTGCCAATGATAAATTAACCCGTGTTGGTGCTAAATAAGTTAAATAACCACCACCATCTATGGCTAAATTATCCGCACACTTTCGCTTAAACTCTTCTAGTTTTTTAGCATCAGTACAGTCGACCCAACGGGCAGTCTGCACGGTAATAGGCTCATAAATACATTCTACTTTATATTCTTCCTTTAATCGGTGCATAACCACATCAAACTGAAGCACACCCACTGCTCCCAAAATTAAGTCGTTGTTATTTACCGGCATAAACAACTGGGTAGCCCCTTCTTCCGACAACTGTTGTAAGCCTTTTTGTAGCTGTTTTAGTTTTAGCGGATCTTTTAAGCGCACTCGCTTGAATAATTCTGGCGCAAAGTGAGGAATGCCTGTAAAGCGCATTTCTTCACCCATAGTAAAAGTATCACCTATTTGGATGGTGCCATGATTATGTAAACCAATGATATCACCCGAAACAGCTTCTTCTACTTGAGAGCGATCACCTGCTAAAAACGTCACTGCATCAGCAATTTTTATATCTTTACCAATCCGCACATGACGCATTTTCATCCCTTTAGTGTATTTACCAGAACACACCCGCATAAAAGCAATTCTATCCCTGTGTTTAGGATCCATATTCGCTTGAATTTTAAATACAAACCCAGAGAACTTACTTTCATCTGCAGGTACGGTACGGTCTTGGGTATCTCTGTTTTGCGGGGCTGGTGCCCAATCCACAAAATAATCCAACATTTCCCGCACGCCAAAGTTACCCAGAGCAGTACCGAAAAATACTGGCGTCATCTTGCCTGCTAAAAAAGCTTCTACATCAAATTCATGACTGGCACCACGCACTAGCTCAATTTCTTCCAATAGCTCATCAACTAAGTCTTCCCCCAGCTTTTCACGAGCTTCAGCAGAATCTAACCCTTTCACCTGAATATCATCAGGAATAGTATGACCCTGCCCTTGGGTGTATAAATGAATGGTATCAGTATACAGGTTATAAATACCCTTAAAGTTTTTACCCATTCCCACTGGCCAGGTAATAGGCGCACATTGGATTTTTAGAATGTCTTCAATTTCATCCAGCACCTCAATGTGATCCCTTACCTCGCGATCCATTTTGTTGATAAAGGTAAAAATTGGAGTATCTCTTAGCCGACATACTTCCATCAATTTAATCGTCCGATCCTCAACCCCTTTGGCACCATCAATCACCATCAAACAACTGTCAACTGCCGTCAGAGTACGGTAAGTATCCTCAGAGAAGTCTTCGTGTCCCGGGGTATCCAGCAGATTGACCATCCGTTCGTTGTAAGGGAATTGCATCACCGAGGTCGTAATCGAAATCCCCCGCTGCTGCTCCATGCTCATCCAGTCCGAAGTCGCTGCTCTAGAGCCCTTCTTGCCTTTCACCGTACCCGCCATCTGGATAGCATTTCCAAACAACAACAACTTCTCAGTAATGGTGGTTTTACCTGCATCAGGGTGGGATATGATAGCAAAAGTTCTTCTACGCTTTATTTCAAGGGGTAATTGAGTATCTGACATCGCTCTTTCTTCGATTTTGTACACAAATTTGTACACAATTAATAAAGTACCCCCTAAATACAGAGGCGTAACAAAAGAGCGCAATTTTAACCAATATGACCGCTTGTTCCAATCACTCAATCAGGCTGCTTTAACAGTTGCCCTCAAGTTAGCTTCAAAGCCTGCACTACTAAGACCATGTGTTACTTGCTCAGCCATTCACTCCCTCCCTGAACCCATTTCCCTTATTCCGCTTCCATTCACAGTCATATCGATGATCGTGTTCCCTCGGCAACCATGCAATAGTAGAAATATTTTAAGCATCGATGCAGGGTTTCCAAGGGAATATGGTCTACTTTAGGCTTCAACTGAGCAGACTAAGGCAATTATTCAAGTAAGCTCCTCCTAATATTGACTTCTTTGTTTTTCAATGTTGTTACTGTAGTTTTTAATATATTCATCAATGTTTTCAACAAGCATTTTTTCATATTGCTCTTTAAAATATTTTACTGCTTCTGGTTTTTCCGCTTTTAATTCTTCAATGTTCCTGACTGACGAGGCTACAATAAAAGCATTAAATCTAGCTGCAGCGAAAAGTAGAGATAAGCTTACACTTTCATTTGCTGTACTGTCACATTGAGTGTTAGCAAGACTAATTATTTCGTCTGCTCGCTTGAAGAATTCATGATCTTTAGTGTAGTTGCTCATATAATTTGCTCACTAGCTTTTAATAAACATCAGTATGATGTACCCGTTGCGGCCTTATTTTGACTGAAACCTCTACCCCTTTAAAGCTCACGACTATAACAGTAAATAACTTACACATTATACGATTAATATCGTCTATTCAATCACCTATCCGCTCTAGTACGCTGCTCACATCTAGTTGACAGCCGTTTATCGTTGTAATGAAATCACCCAAAATTGAGACACTAACCGTCGAAGGCTTTGAACAATTACGCCTGGCCATTGAGCAGTCAAATTTAACAGAGGCACACAAGATTTTAGTTATCGGTGTATTGGAGCTGTGTTTATGGCTTCAGGAACAACTGACATTCTCCAAAATCAGTATTAACAACCTTAAAAAAGCATTTGGTATCCAGTCAGAGAAACGTTCTCGCAGTAAAAAGCCACCCACTGAATCTGATGAGCCATCTATTGAAAGTAACGTCAGTCAGGATAATGATACCAATAAGGCTGACAACAGCCAGCCTAAGTCAAGTGCCAATACGACAGATAAACCTAAATGCCCTGGTCATGGTCGATTACCTGCCAGTGCTTATACCGCCGCTGAAACCGTTGAACTGAGTCATCCTGACTATACAGCAGGTGATCCTTGTCCTACTCAATGTGGCGGTAGGCTCTATCAAATCAAGAAGCCTGGTGTCTTTGTCCGAATTGAGGGTGGGCAACTATTCAATGCCATTCGCTATGAGCGACAACGGTTACGTTGTGGGTTATGCGGTGAGCTCTATACAACACCGTTGCCTGCTGGTATCAATATCACTGAGAAATATGATGAGCGAGCCAAGGCGATGGTTGCTGTTTTAAAATACCAAATAGGCCTTCCCCTGTATAGACTTGCTCAGTGGCAACAACAGACGGGAGCTCCTATCCCTGATACGACTCAATGGGGGTTGTGTGTTGATGTTCACCAAGTCGCGACTTATGTTTTTAATGCCTGCATCATTTTAGGGGCACAAAGCCCTTTATTCTTTCAGGATGATACGACAGTCAAAGTGCAATCAGTAATGACGGGTAAGGAGGTGAATCCTGATAAGCCAGATAAAAAAGGCACATTTACTACCGGTCTGGTAGCGGATCATCAAGGTCATCCTATCTATTTATTTTTCTCCGGCCTCAAAAATGCGGGGCAAAACCTAACCGATGTATTAAATAAGCGGGAGGAGGATTTACCTATCCCGTTTCAAGCTTGCGATGCCTTATCTCAGAATAATGTTGATAAAGCCTTAGAAACCATTGTCTGTCACTGTATTGTACACGGTCGCAGAAAATTTGTTGAGCTTGAAGCCGATTATCCTGATCAGGCTACACTCGTCTTGGATACGGTTGGGCAAGTTTATGCTAACGAAGCTCACTGCAAAAAGCATACACTATCCCCTGAAGACCGACTGGCTTTCCATCAGGAAAGAAGCAAGCCATTGATGGAAGAAATGAAGCAGTGGATGGAGCAGCAATTGGCGGTAGAAGAGCCTAAAACGCCCTTAGCGAAAAGCTACCGCTACTGGCTTAAACGCTGGGACACATTGACTCGGTTTTTAACCCACGTCGGTGCACCGTTGGATACCAATACAGTTGAGCGTGCTTTGAAGCTGGCTATCCGTATTCGGAAAAGCAGCTTATTCCACAAAACCCTCAATGGTGCCAAAGTGGGTAGTGAATTAATGAGTGTTATCCATACTGCTTTAAAGAATGGTATTAACCCCATTGATTATTTAACGGCATTACAGCAACACCAAGCGCAAGTAAAACAAGACCCATTTGCTTGGTTGCCCTGGAATTACCAACAAACATTACAAGCACTGGTAGAGGAAACTCCACTCGCCGCATAATATTCACACTCATTTAAAAACCATTAAGCGGCAACTGATTTCCAATCTTCCATAATGGCAGCGCGTCTCGGGTCGCCTTGATATAAGAGGATTTGTAGCTCTTTAGCACTGATTTTATAAGTAGTGTCACCAGCCTTTGGCCACCATTTTAATTTGCCCTGGGAGAAGCGTTTCATGCAAAGCCAAAACCCTTGACCATCGTAGACTAATAATTTAACCGCTTCTTTACGTCGATTGGTAAAGACAAAAATGGTCCCCGAATCGGCTTCTTCACTCAATTGCAATTTACAAAGAGCTATAAGACTGTTGATTCCTTTTCGGAAGTCTACCGGTTTTACTGCCAATAGCAGCCGATGCTGAGGCGTTAGTTGCAGCATAATATTAAGCAATAAACCGTGTAATTAATGCATCAACGGCTTGTGATGATATTGCACTCACCTTTAGTACAGTGCCATCAGGCCGCGTTAGCTCAACGGATAAAGTCTCTGGCAAACATGACTCTGTTGCAGATGATTTTGCTGTTTCACCACTAAAATCGACTTTAATAAACTCATTGGCTGGTGGAACTGCTCTTTCAGTTGACTTAGCTTTACCATTTAATCTTTGCTCTTGCACCCTTAATTGAGCATGGCTGATCCGTAAAGTGGATAATATTTTTGATATTTTATAGTACTCCTGAAGTGCAATAACATCACGCCAATATGCCTTTGGAAATGGTTGACGTTTACCTGGTCGCTGTCGCCAGGCCTCAAACTTGGCTTGCACTGCCTCAAGAGTTAATGGAGATTCGGTGGGGGTTGCTGCTTCGGTCATTATTATCCTCAACAAGGCTGATAACTGTTGAGGTTAGGCTATCAGGGAAGGTTTGTACGAGTCACGCATGCTTACCAAGGGGACACCGATGATCTTTTCTTTTACCCCTGGCTGGTAAGCTTAATTGCTATAATCCAATATAAATGACTTTTTACAAAGTACACTCTTACACTGAGTACACAACACATTAACTGTAGCCAAACATAGGTTTGGGCCACCACCCTGTAACAATTCAACTTTGACAACCGCATTCTCGCAGTTTCTATCTTTGGTTCGATCTTACCATTCTAAGACCAAAAACCATTGAGTTTTACTTGACCACTTGTATCTTTCTCTGATGGATGGCTTGAGTAATTGATTGATTTGCATGGTTCCTGTTATAGGGGAACAGGAGTGGTGGGGAAAAAAGATAGATCATCTTAACTCAAATATTTATTCAAACTTTACTAACCCAAGTTTAAGTATCTCTAATTGTTTAATAAAAGAGTCGATTACTTGAGCGTGAGGCTGTTTAATTGAGTTAATAAACATTAAGACCCTACCCTTATGAGATATATCTAATCCGCTAAACGCCAATAAATTTTCAACTGGCTGTTCAATATAAGCTTTTGCACGCTGCAAGTTAGCTTTACCATAATACTCAATATATTGCTGTGGTTTTACAGTTTTTTGCTTCTCAAAAATATTTGCTTTTTCAATCATCTTTTGTAAGTTACACTTACTTAAAACCTCGCACCGATTGTTTATCCCGCGAACATCTTCAAATGAACTACCTGTATTATTCCATTCTATTGATATACAGCCTTCAGGATTATTAAAATTTATAAAACTAAGACCATACAAAGCTGTATCTGACGTATGCCACCATTGAGCATATAACTGAAGCTCAACGTTATAAAAAACAGTTACTATAAACTGCATATCAATACAGCCGTTATTAAGCCGCATAATACCAACCTCATCAAATCCATTTTGGATGAGCTGAGAGTCAATATCTACTATTTCTTTTTTCTGTCTAAATTTAGTTTCTTCTTTTTTTTCTTTTTTAGTTAACGGCCCATCATCTGGAATATTATAACCTTGAACAAGACTTACTAGCTTTTCAGCTTCAGGTAATTCTCGTATAAAACTATTAATTTTCTCTGTTATTCGGCCTAATCCTCGAAAAATAATTGATTCAGAAATGGCAACAGATTTTATCTCTTTTTCACTTAAATTTAGCTCATCCTCATTTTCTAACTCACCTTCATCATCATACTCATCTTTTTCAAAAATAATTCCAGACTCTTCATTTATGTAATACTCTCCAGACTCTAAGTCTTCACCATAGCTTTTTAAAAAGTCACTCCAAGAGGGAGCAAGTACTACTGTATCACTCTCACAAACGTCGATTATTTGTCCTTTAGTACCTTTTGGACCAGGGGCCATATCTATATAAGTAAATCCCTTGACTGTATAAATATCTTTAGCTATAGGAATCCAATCTGGATGGTAATACAGTGCAGAAAATAAAAGGTCGTACTCATCCTCTTCATCATAAAAGCCATCTTCATCATCTTGGGCATCTGCGTGCCATTCTTTTTTAAGCTCGTAATAAGAGATGATTTCATCTACAGACAACATTATAGAAATTCCAGGTAGTAAATAACGATCTTCATCTTCACCGCCCCCTTTATCTTCTGACTCCCCATTATGTACAGCTAAGCTGGCTAGAAAATCCTCTGGTATATCAGGAAAATACGCCTTTAATTTGGCAATAGTTTCCGATGATGCCGGGCCATTTAGTCCAGCCAAACGTTCTGGAAAATTGACTTTCATCCACTTTTTGATGGTTTCATAGTGAGTAGAGATAATACTGATATTAGACATGATGATACTTCTTTAAGATTTCAACAAACAATTTGTTACAGAAACGTAACATTGCATTCTACTAAAATAAATAACTATTTGCTATCAATCAAAATAGCACTAAACCACCCCCTCCACCCATACCATCCGATGCGGTTTAATCACTCGGGTGGTATGGTAGTATCCATCACATACCAGGTAGGGCCGTTATAATTTGGATCCTTAATAATATTGGATACGCTCTGGTCATTGGCCAACAGTGGCAAGGTTAATTCATCAGGAAAAGCCGTAGTTGCTCTGCCTATCCCCTCAAACTGTCAGTGCCAGTGCTAAAAGTCCTATGATTGCCAAAATAAAATGTCCTCTCATTAAATCGACCATGCTGTTAGTGATATCACCAACACTGGAGTGTGGTCATGCTGTGCCAGGAGGACTATCACATGATAATCCACTTACATCGCCAAGGGATTTACCAAAAAGATATTGCTAAACGTGTAGGCTGTTGTGAAAGAACAGTAAGGCGGGTATTACAGCAAGGTGGATCGCCGCCATCAAAATCGCGCAAACCAAAACCCAGTAAACTCGATCCTTATAAGCCAACGATTGATCGTTTATTGCAAGAAGATGTCTGGAATGCAGTGGTTATTTTTCGTGAAATTGTAGCGCTAGGTTATGATGGCAGCACCAGTTTGTTGCGCGCTTATATTACACCGAAGCGACCATTACGAAAAACAAAAGCAACGGTACGATTTGAAACCCCACCAGGGAAGCAGTTGCAGCATGACTGGGGAGAAATCGAGACCCTCATTGCAGGTCAAGTAAAGAAAATTTATTTTTCAGTTAACACTTTAGGTTACTCCCGTCGTTTTTATTTTTGGGCAACAGAGTGTATGGATGCGGAGCATACACTAGAAAGCCTGATTCTCAGCTTCCAATGGTTTGGTGGCATTCCACAGGAAGTGCTTGTTGATAATCAAAAAGCCTTAGTATTAGCCCATAGCCCAGGTGGTCATGTCCGTTTTAACCCACGCTTTTTGGATATGGCCAGTCACTATGATTTTATGCCAAAAGCCTGTCGTCCAAGGCGCCCGCAAACCAAAGGCAAGGATGAACGGATGGTGGGGTATATTAAGCACCACTTTTTCCAGCGTTATCGCCAATTTGACAGCCTGGATCATTTAAATCAGCAGGCACAACAATGGTTGCAAACAGAAGCCGATCAGCGTATTCATGGCACCTACAAAGCGCCCGTGATGGAACGGTTTCACCAAGAGCAAACGGCGTTAATTCCCCTTCCTATGCAACGTTATGACACCAGTTACCGTGAAAGTCGCTTGGTCAATTGGGATGGCTACATTGATGTATCGGGTAATCGCTATAGCGTGCCGGACTCTGAAGTGGGTAAACAAGTCATCATTCGTATTAGCTTAGACGGTGAGTTACGTATTTATGATGGAGAAAATCATCAACTTCTGACGAGGCATTTACTGCAGCCGATACAGCAAGGATGGCAAACACAAGCAGATCATCATCGTGCTCTCTGGGCTCAATGTACCGTAGAGCAACGTAGTTTAGCCATTTATCAGGAGGTGATCGATGAACCTCTGCCAACTATTTGAACGACTCCGGTTTGAATATTTACCCCTACAGCTTGATAGTGTCTGTGAACAAGCCACACAACAAAGCCTTAATTTACAGGAGTTTTTAACCGAAGCATTGGAAGTGGAATGGGCAGGCCGTTATCAAAAAGGGCTAGAAGGACGGCTCACGCAGGCCCGATTACCATGGGTTAAGTCATTAGAGCAATTTGATTTTAGTTTTCAGCCCAGCATAGATAAAAAAGTGATTCGTCAATTAACCTCACTTCGTTTTATTGAGCAGGCTGAAAATGTCGTCCTACTTGGTCCTCCCGGTGTTGGTAAAACCCATTTAGCCATTGCCTTAGCGGTTAAAGCGGCTGAAGCAGGCCAGCGTGTGTTATTTCTTAGCTTTGAACAATTAATGACAAAACTCAAAAAAGCGGAATTAGAAAATAGGCTGGATCGTCAGTTACAACAATTAATTTACCCTCGGGTACTCGTGCTGGATGAAATTGGCTATTTACCATTAACTCATCAAGAAGCGAGCTTGCTGTTTCGCTTAATTGCCAGACGCTATGAAAAAGCCAGTATCATCCTGACGTCAAATAAAAGCTTTATTGACTGGGGTGATGTGCTAGGTGATCAAGTGATTGCAACAGCCATTTTAGATCGGCTTCTTCATCACTCAACGACAATCAATATTAAAGGAGAAAGCTATCGACTGAAAGATAAACGTAAAGCAGGCATATTAACAAAAGTAACAAATGCGACTAAATCAAAAGAAGAGGCATCATAATGGTGCTAAAAACCGGACATTTTAAATTGGCAAACAGCGGACTTTTTAAGTTGGCATTGACAAAACATTTACTTCAAATCTGACGATTGCCTGCTCCACCGTAGCTCCAGGCCCAACGCCGCTAATAGTTTTTCATCCATAGTAGCTTACTCTTATGACTAACGCTGATTGAGTGCTTTTAAGTGAAGGTTTGGTTGATTGGTTAATCCTGCAGAAGACAAGCGCAAAATATGCCCGAAGTCATAAGTAAAAACCGGTGAGATGCTTACTGGTGAATAATCCCGGTTCCGGGCGACTAAGCCCCAGATACTACCGCCTTCATGGGCCTCCAACTGTTTGACCCAGGCCACTGTTCGCTTTTTGGAGCTTTATGTTCCGACGCATGCTCAATATCAATGAATAACGCGACCCCATCAGGAATAAGCTGGACCTACAACGGGCATTGGATGAGGGTTAGGGGAAATTTTTATCTGTAAAGACTCTGTAAGGCTATGTGACTTTTATCTCATATTCAAACACACAACTGTTCAGAAAACATTCAATCATATATATTGCACACGCGATTAACTAACACGTTAAAGGTTAGTGACCATCAAAAAAGGATTTTAGATATTTATCGATTTTATTTTGAAGATTGTGTTTCTAAATCATAGCAGTGCGTAGTATATATGGCGTCAAATAACGTTCTCCCATTTTACCATCAGAAAGCCCTTAATTTATTTTTTAACAAGGCTGATGCGTCAACAGAAAATATCAAATTACGATATGAAAAAATGCGTTCTGTCTATTATCAAGATAGAATTCAAGAAGCGTTGGACCTTGCTAACTCATTGCTACAGCTTAACTTAAAGTCGATGGGTAAAGGGTATTTAGAGTCCAGTATTTTGCATTACAAAGGTGGCTGTCATACCCAGTTAGGGGAGTTTAAATCTGCGCTAGCCTGCTACAAGCAAATCACAGAAATTAACAGAGTCAATAATAGTGCCTGGGCTGCTATCACCTTAATTTACTTGAAGCTAGGTCAAAAAGACAAAGCTGAGCAGGCTGCTAATAAAGCACTAGAAATATTTCCTGATGAAAAGCAGTTTGATTTTATGAGAATAGAGTTGAACCTGTAAAATTTAATTTATCGTTGTTTATACTGCACAAAAACAATCACCTAGCCATGAACTTATCAGCCCCCAAGTAGGGGGCTATGGAAGCAATTATCTAGAGCTAAAATAAGTAGCAACAACCATTTCAGTGGAAGGATTTTCTTGCCCAAGACCATTAAAAAGTACGATAGGCACCTTACCATTTAGTATATTCGCTGTTTGTTGCATTTTTTGCTCTTGTTCTTTTGTAAATCTAAATGACACAGAGCTTATTAGGCTATTTGGAATACCTAACTTAGTTAATTGATCAGCTAGTTCACGTGCACGACGAGCCTCTTCTCTCGAACAGTTCGCAGGAGCCAAAATCATAACATGATTTGTTTTTGTTTCATTAGGCATTACAACAGGAATAAATTTATTTAAGTTTGTCCCACTTGAGTTTTTACTTATGCTTAATCCGCTTGAACTATCACTATAGAAGTTCCAATAGTAATAAAGCCCACCTAAAATTAGCATTAAAATAACAAATTTAAAAAAACTCATGTCTTTAGTCCAGCGCTGAAAACCCTCATCAAAAATTATAGTCAAACAGGCTTTTTCTTATATTGTAACCTATAAGCACCAGTATGATTTATTTAAAAGAGTTTTTAGGTGTTCCCCTTCTAACCATATTGTAAAACTTTCTATCACATTACAGAGGGACCCAATTAATAGCAGTAGTTGATGATGGTTAGCCCTATCTCAGAATGTCTTTAGTGTTTCCCCCAATCCCGCCAACAACTGCTTAATCTTCAACACACTCGCTTTCTTAATCAAAGCATAATCTGGCATGCACTCGCGAACAAACTGAGCCAGGTATTTTGGTTCCGTGGATGTAAGTAGCTCATCTTCCTTAATTGCACTTGTGTGCACCAGGCTGCCTTTTTCGAAGACCAACAACATCCGCACACGATCTAACAGGTTGGTAACAAGGGATTGCAAGTTCAGTTCTGGCTGGGCAGGTTGGGCTTCCTGTTGTAGCTTTTCCTTCAATTACCTTTCGCATTCAATGATGTAACGACGTGCTTAGCAGGCTTATTCTCCAAAGGGTGTTGTATTCGTTGCCCTCCTGGCATAAACCGAGTGAATCCGTTTTTCAAGCATAAAAATACCAACGCTTTCGGGGTTGATTTGTACCATTCTTTATACCTATCACAAGTCATTTTTGGGTTATGATAGGTATATATAAACTATTCGTCATTGTCAGCTATTTTAGTATTTTTTATTTTAAAACCCTATATTAGGTTTACCTTATTTCAACAATGAACTCCTGAAACCCTTCGGCTTCTGATGGTTCTATCTTATCAACTGATTTAAAAGGTAACCGTTTAAAGGCATGTTGCCAGAAAGTTCGAGCTTTCTTATCATCCTTATAAATAGCAATATGCCAAGCCATTGGGCTTTTAAACATTAGCTGTTTAAGCACAAGATAAGCTAAACCTTTACCTCGATATTTGGGCAAAATAAAAATATCAGCTAGCTCAGGTATTTCTTGTCCAGCAATTTCTGTAGGCTCAATAAATACAAAACCGCATAACATATCATTGAAATACAGCAAATAAGCCTCACCCTCTTCTTTGCCTGTAGCAATATCTAAAAAAAACTCCTCATCAATATCAAAAGTGCCATCAAGCTCCAAATCTTCTTTTGAATAGTAAGACCTATCGTATTCATAAAACTGCCAGAGCATTTTAAAAGCAGCAAAATTTTCTGTTATAACTTTTTTGATTGATAATGCCATATTTTTCAATAATTATTTCACTAAAATCACAAGTTTCACTGATGTCATATACCTCAGCACTTTATCAGCCTACCTTCATGTCTCATGATAGACATGTATATATTGGTATTATGCCTTGCAATACAGCTCTCATCATTAGTAGCATGAAATAAAGTGATATTTATACGATTTCTTGTATTAGCAAGCAATACTTAATATCATTTCAAGACTATATAACCATTATTACTATAATGCTTATGCATTACTTCAGTAAAGTTAAAAACAGAATACTAAAAATCATTTCATTATTGTTTGCTATTAATTTAGTCCTAGCAATATCATGGCTAACTTATGTCAATAACCATTTTACCCAGAAAGCCGCGCCCTTTGCAGATGCGACCATTATTTTAATGGGTAATTTTAATTCAACATATACTGCACTGGGTAATAAAACCTTACGCCGTCTAAATCATGCACTACAGCTATACAAACAAGGATTTACAGCCACTTTTTTATGTGTAGGAGGCTCTCGCCCAGATAAAGGTGTTTATGGTGCAGAGTTAATGAAGCAATACCTCATCAGCCAAGGGGTAGCAACTTCTGCTATTTTGATTGAGAAAAACTCTTTTGACACACAAACAAACTGGAAAAATGCAAAGCAAGTTATTGCTAACCAGAAATGGAAAAGCGTTCAAGTTATAAGTACTGCCCTTCACTTATACAGACTGAAAGGCATCATCGAGCAGTACCCCTCCCCACTAAATATCACTTACTTACCGATTTCCCTCTCACAACCAAACCCAGCTGCATCTTACTTTGAACTATGGTTTAATGTCCATTATGATTGGGCTGCTCATCTTAGTTACCTTTTACCACAGGCAACATACAGCTGGCTTATCAAAGTTATACGCAGTCAAAACTAAATGACTACCCTATTTATGGATGCAGTTTATTTTAGAACAATAAACCGCACCCATATCTAGAAATAGGTTATGATAGGTGCAAAATTTTTATTTTCCGAGGAATAAAGACAACTTCAATAAGAGTAACAATAAACAGTGTTATTCTGCCTCTACAGTTTGTGCTTGTCTAGAAAAATCATATTCTTCTTCAATTATAGGTTTAGCAAACATGGACTTTATTTTTCTTAACCAATTACTATCATAACGTTTGATCATCCTATAAATTTCTTCATGTCCACCTTCTTTAGCCAATAATGCAGCTGTTTTTCCTTTATGGTTTTTAAGGTCTGATTTAACCTCTCGAATTAATAACGATTCTACAATTGACTTATATCCATGTCTGGCCGCAAACATGAGTGCTGTCCAGCCATGCTTGTTTTGCAAATCAGGGTCAACCCCTTGCGCCAGCATTAAGTCAAATAAGTCTCTATCCCCTGAAAAGGCCGAAGTCATCAGGGTAGTCCCACCAAAATAAGTGCGTGCAAACGGATTTGCTCCTTTAGCAAGCAACAAACAAACAATTTCAATTTGCTTATTTCTAATCGCTTGATAAAGTGGTGTTCCCCCTTTATTATCTTGAAAATTAATATTCGCACCATTCTCAAGTAATAAATTAATTATTTTTCGATTACTTTTTCTAACAGCAATCTCTAATATAGTTTGACCTCTATTACAGTAGTTTGGATTAGCACCTTTAGATAATAGAAGTTTCACTGTATCAACACGGCTTTTACACACTGCATGCATTAATGGTGTGAATCCCCCACCGTCTTGTAAATCAAGGTTCCCTCCACGAGAAATCAAAAACTCGGTAATAGCGCATCCTCTATCATCTACTGCAGCCATTTGGTGAACCTCTCTTTCCATCTATCAAATAACAAGATGACTTAATAAATAAACCTCAAACCAGTTACAACAATTTACTATTTGAGCACCTTTAACTTAATAGAGGCAAGCTTAGTGCCAATAAAAATACCTATAATTTTCAATTAGTTAGAAAAAAGCAAATTACATATTGTAAAGTTATTAAAAATTAGTTTTTTGCTCAAACAAAAGCTAGTCATCAAGGTCTAGTAGAAACAAACTAAATAGCAAATATATTGACAGTGGCCTTATGAACAGGAAAAGTTATCACGCAACCAGTCAAATACTTCTTCTCGACGCTGTTTTTTTCGAGGTAGATCTTTTCTAATCATATCCTCCAATGTATGCAAGTATTTTTTATACGATTTACGGTTACTTAATTGTTTATACGTCTTTTTCGAAGACCTTAAATACTCGAGCACCTTTTCCAACATTGGAATAACTTCTTCCACTTCATATCGATAAAAAGTGGTTTTATCTGGCTTTCCAATAAATTTAGGCGAGTCATTATTTGTTGAGTGCTCTAAGTAGGCATATTTGAGATCTTTACTTCTAACTTGAATACCCATAACTACCCCCAAATTCAGCTAATAAAAACTCAGCAAAATTTATACCTATTACTAACCTCACTTATAATTCAGCAAGTTACAGTCTTTAAATGGTATTTTAGCTAACAGAGGGTAAAGTTGAATATACGATAGTTAAAGTGCTATACACTGATCTAATGAATGTTTAACAGTTTGAATTGCCTCTTGCAATGGCATTTTTTTTATTACATCATTCCATGGCTCAACTGTAACAGGGCCTTCATAACCTTTACTTTTTAGGGACTGTATAAAACCAGAAATATCCGTCACACCTGTTACCAATGGTAACTCCCGAGTAAACTCAGGCATATTAAATAGATGATATCCATTCAAGGCATCATTTAATTCAACATACACTATATACTCTGTATCAAGATGTTTTAAGTCTAGCAATCCCGCACCACTATATTGCCAGTGATGTACATCTAGCTTAAAACCAGCATAACCATATAAGTCTGCACTTGCAATTAATGCTCTAACACCATCAATAGTATGAATAAAGTCGTAATGGGTGGTTAACCTTGTTTCAACTGGACCAATAAACTCAAAGCCAATTTTAATTTTATGCTCAATTAAAATTGGCTTTAGTTGCTTCAGCCGCTTTACCATTAGCTGAAAATAATCATTAAACGACAAATTATCTGAAAAGGGGGGGATATAGAAAAGTGCAGCGTCACTACCTACTTGATGAGCAAAAGCAGCCTGCTCAGCAAAAGTATGTAAACTTTTTAAGTAGTCCTGCTCTGAATGACGACAGTACATGTCTACATCCAAGCTAAATGCAGCAGGCCTTAGTTGGTATTCTCCCAGCAATTGTTTGACATCTGTTACCGTGAACCGCTTTTGTATTAGCCGCGCGATATCTAAATTAATGCCATCAAACCCATAACTAGAAGCAAGCTTACATGCTAACTCTACTTCATTAACAACATGCCCCAAGTTTCCACAGTGGGTAATATCATCTGTTACATTGAGTACTGAGTACATGGTCTATCCTTAGGATCGCCAAAAGACGAATAATAATTATTATCATTTAAGGCGATAATATACCTATTTAGTACCCGCACGCAAGCCTGCGACAGTCTGCCACATAGTCAATTATGATAGATAAAGATACACTAGCGGCTCGTAACAACGTTCTATGCTTGAGCCTGGATACAGGCCTAACTTTAGGCGATTATCTTAAGTGGGTTATACTGACTCATTTGCTGTAATCGCCCATTTTTTGAGTTATGATTTTTTTCTCTAAAGCTCCACTAAACCTTTCTGTTTCTCGGCAAAACCTATTTCGCCTGGGCATGGTACGCACCGTATTTTTATGCAGCTTGTGCGTTATATTATTGCTAGCCACTAATTACACACCACTCATCATAAACACTCAGCTAGTTGCAGGTGTCTTATTAGTAATGGGGGTTGTTAATATTTTTACATATTGGCGCTTTCGACAGCTGACACCTGTCAGTGAATGGGAGTTTTTTGCCCAGCTACTTTTTGACTGCTTTTCACTAACGCTACTACTCTACATTAGTGGTGGTGCAAGCAATCCGTTCGTCTCTTATTACCTCATCCCCATCATTATTGCCGCTGCTACATTGGCATTACCTTTTACTGTTACCATTACCTTAATCTGTTTAAGCAGTTATACCCTGTTACTATTTTTCTACCAGCCACTACCTCAACTGATCCCAGTGTTTGATAATAGTACACAGCAATTTCAAATGATTAACCTACATGTTGTAGGCATGTGGCTTAACTTCAGCTTAAGCGCTCTACTGATATGCAGCCTTGTTGTTCGAATGGCGCAAACTTTACGACAACATCAAGCGCAACTAGCGATAAAGCGTGAACAAGACTTACGTAACGAACAGTTATTTGCAGTCGGAAGCCTGGCAGCTGGTGCAGCCCATGAATTAAATACGCCACTTAACACTATGATGTTATTAGTTAATGAAATGCAGCAGGATTATCGGCAACACACTGCCATTGCAGAAGATCTCAATTGTTTAACAAGCCAATTAAGTCAATGCAAGCAAAGCCTTCGCACACTGATTGCGGAAGCTCAGGTCAGCCTCCAACCCACCCAACAACCTATTAAAAAAATTATTGACCAACTACTAGAACGCTGGCAAGTGCTTCGACCAGAGGTTTCAGTTGAATCGAATACTACTGATTTAGCAGACTCACAAGTTTTAGCCGATGCCTCCTTACCCCAGGCACTATTAAACTTGTTAAATAATGCTGCAGATCAATCCCACCAAAAGGTTCAGCTTTTTGCTAAAACAGCTAAACAACATGTTGAAATAGTCATTAGAGATTTTGGGACAGGCCTGGATATGGCCAACTTGGAGAAGCTCGGCACTCCTTTTTACACTAATCAGCCTGACAAAGGATTTGGCCTTGGTTTAACCCTTAGCCAAGCCTCTATTGAACGACTGGGCGGTTCTGTTACGCTGCTAAATCACGCCGAACAAGGTACCGAAACCCATATTCAGCTACCTTTAGTGACACACCCATAAAGCGAACTAATTGATGAGTAATACACACCCCATCTTACTAATTGTTGATGATGATACAGCCTTGCTTCAGGTATTGGCTCGTGCAATGCGCAAGAGAGGTTATGAAGTCATTACAGCCTGCTGTATAGAAAGCACATGCAAACTGCTTAAATTATTTACTCCTCAATTTGCAATTATTGACCTCAAACTAGCAAATGAGTCTGGTTTAGAAGTTATCCCAATAGTTAAACAACATGCACCAAATGCAAATTTACTGGTATTAACCGGTTATGCCTCTATTACTACAGCGGTTGCAGCTGTAAAGCTAGGAGCCAACAATTACTTATGCAAGCCCGCAACTGCAACAGAAATTGAAACAGCTCTCACTCAGCAAGAGACTAACCCTATACCTGAATTAAGTGAAAAACCCATGACCGTTGAACAACTTGAGTGGGAGCACATACAGAAAGTGTTATTAGCAAATCAGGGCAATGTCTCTGCCACAGCAAGGGCTTTAGGTATGCATAGACGTACTCTACAGCGCAAACTACAAGTAGGTGAACGTAAAAAGTCAACGATTTAAGTATTTTTGCTGATTAAACGTAATGACCCAATCAGGCTTAAATACCGTTACCGCAGAAACCACCATGCCATTAATAACCGCTTCAGGCATAACAATGAGCGGTGTATAGGGTAGATAGTCAGGCCAATTAGCTGGAAACTCAAAACCATCACTCCCCCATAGAACAATAATTACTGCCACAATCACTAATAAAGCACTAAATAAAGATCCGACAAAGCCAATGCCAAAAATATAGGTAAAGATATTGCGTGACTGAAAGTGTTCTATCCATTGATAAAATAACTGCATAGCCACTACTGGTACTACGATCATTACCAGCCCATTAACACCAAAGCTTACCCAATCAGCCTGCTGAAATAATGTCAGTAGTGCTAACACGACAAAGCCACTCATAATTGCTCTAGGCCAACCAATAACTAGCGTAACAGCGGACATACCCAAGAAATGCAGACTGACACCTATCGGAAAGTCTCGATGAATCAGCCACAACAGGCTCAAGCAAAAAATACTGGCGCCAAACCGGTGTTGTAGCCCGCTATCAGCTAAAATGGCAGATATGTCCAGAAACAACCAAGCAACTAACAAAACAGCGCCTAATAGTACCAACGAACCAAACACCTGGAGATCAGTTAATAAAAAGCCTGCGAAACTCAAAATGATACCTTGCAATAAAAAAGAAAGTCGTAGTAGATACCTGTGATAGGTACATCAGCATCAGGTTTTGTGTAGTGAAAATACTGACTCTTTTGTACCCAGGTTATGATATGATCCTGCGCCAATTTGGGTATCCGGCTAAACCCTACATTTAACAACCTCTAGTCTGGGTATTTCATAAACTTGCATAAATATAATGTTATGAAATACCCAACTCGTAGTAACTAATGAAGTAACCTGATGATAGATCTTATCACGCAAAAAACCGCATCACTGAAAAATGACTTACTTTCTGGCCTAACTGTTGCGTTAGCGTTGGTGCCTGAAGCAGTTGCCTTTGCTTTTGTGGCAGGGGTCGAGCCCTTAGTTGGTCTCTATGCTGCTTTTATGGTGGGTCTAATCACTTCGTTAATTGGTGGCCGTCCAGGTATGATTTCTGGTGCCACTGGCGCCCTGGCTGTTGTCATGGTCACTTTGGTCGCGGAGCATGGCGTCGAGTATTTATTTGCAACTGTCGTATTAATGGGATTAATTCAAATAACAGCTGGGGTCCTAAAGCTGGGTAAATTTATCCGTATGGTGCCTCACCCTGTCATGCTAGGCTTTGTGAATGGTTTAGCAATCGTTATTTTCTTAGCCCAGCTGGGCAGTTTTGGCAAAAACAGTGGTGAAGGCTGGTTAGCCAATACAATATTAGAAGGTTCAGTTATTGATGTAGCCTGGATGCAAGGCCCCGAACTCTGGGTCATGCTTGGCTTGGTCGCGTTAACCATGGCGATTATTTTTATCCTGCCTAAGCTGACTAATGCCATCCCAGCCTCTTTGGCTGCTATCGTCACTATTTCACTGCTTGTGATTGGCTTTGGTATCGAAACCAAAACCGTTGGCGATGTCGCCTCTATCGCTGGTGGCTTGCCTAGTTTTCATATCCCGATGGTGCCACTTACTTTTGAAACTCTCTGGATCATACTACCCTACTCAGTGATCCTGGCTGCCATTGGCTTAATTGAGTCTCTCCTGACATTAAGCCTTATTGATGAAATTACCGAAACTCGTGGTAAAGGTAACCGCGAGTGTATCGGGCAAGGTGTGGCAAATACTGTTACTGGTTTATTTGGTGGCATGGGTGGATGTGCGATGATTGGCCAGAGCATGATAAATGTAAATTCTGGTGGTCGCGGCCGCTTATCTGGCATTACTGCAGCCTTGTGCTTGTTAGCCTTTATTTTATTTGCTTCATCATTAATTGAGCAAATTCCGATTGCTGCCTTGGTTGGCGTGATGTTTATAGTGGTAATTGGTACTTTTGAATGGACCAGCTTCAGAATTATCCGCAAAATCCCAAAGTCTGACGCCTTCGTGCTCGTCCTGGTTTCAGGGGTTACCGTTGCGACAGATTTAGCAATAGCAGTGATCGTAGGTGTTATTGTTTCTGCCTTGGTATTTGCCTGGGAGCATGCCAAGCACATTTACGCAGAACTTAGTGAAGAAGGTGAAAGTAAAATTTATTCTTTAAGAGGGCCGCTGTTTTTTGGTTCAGTCTCCCACTTTAGAGAAATTTTCCACCCTAAAACAGACCCAGACCATGTAATCATTGACTTTCAACACTCACGAGTTTGTGACCATTCAGGTATTGAAGCAATAGATGCATTAGCCGAGCGCTATCAAACCGCAGGTAAAGTATTACACCTACGTCATCTCAGCCCTGAATGTATCGAGCTATTAGAAAAAGCCAAAAACCTGGTTGAAGTAGATGATATGACTGACCCTCACTATCACATTGCCACAGACAAGTTGGCTTAATACTCCAACCAGTCATTGCAAACCTACCGGCAGTAGTCGGTAGGTTTCTTCAGAGTTGACCTTTAACTTTTTCACGCTGAGTCAACAGTATGTCTGGTTTTAATAAACCACTTATATTTTTGTCAATACTCTTTTCTTTGCTTTAAAAGAATTATGCTGGTGATGAGTGGAGGCCGTAAAGATATAAAATACCAAGATGATAAAGCTTAAAAATACGACACTAGCAAATAATTCTAAGCTGTCTCGATAAAGAATATTCCAGCCTCCGAGTAATAAACCAACCCACCCTAAACACAGGATGAGCCAGCCTGACCAGTGAATAAAACGGCAAGCTAAACCCAACACAGTAATGACTACTACAATAGTCATCCACTTAAACCAAGTACTAATAATTAATACATGGAGCCACCCTTGTAACTTAGAAGCTCCTGTATAACCAACATTGACTAAGTGGGTTAAATTGAGTAAAGCAATGTTTTCAATAAAATCAGTCGCCAAAATAATCACTGCTAAACCTAAACACCAATAGGTTAAACCTGCCAGCAAAGGCTTATGCAGCCATAGCAGTACAGCTAAAAAACTGACATAAACAGCCATGAAAATAAAGTCGACATAGTTACCCCAATCCATAGCTCTCACAAGAGCATCACGCAAATCTATACCATCACCAAACAAATGAAATACTTCGGTTGGTGTCTGCGCAAACTCAAAGGCAATTATGGGGGTCTTCACCCCAGGGTAGGTCCAGGCTAACTCAGCAGGAAAGATAAATCGAAGCACTAACCCTATTAGTAAGGTCATCACCCCTAAGCAGCGGGCAATTGATAATACAGTCCATGGCATCATAGAAAACTAACAAATTATTGAGCTGCTAACATTATTTATACTACACATTATCTACGACTCTCCATCATCAACACCCCTGATGTCATCTCAGTTTATCTAACTTAAATAGCTTTATGTGGTGTTAGACAACTAATTAGTGGTGAGTACACCATAGATTCTGAAAACAAACCCTAGCGTTTTAAGTTATATGACATTACCAACGCATCTTCCCGTCCATCTGCTGCGGGGTAATAGTTTTTCCTTAATCCAATTTCTTCAAATCCAATTCGCTTATATAACCTAATAGCACTTAAGTTAGAGGATCTCACTTCAAGAAACATTACCTCAGCGGCCAACTCCCTTGCCCTTGATAAAAAATAACTTAATAAAATTTGCCCGTATCCATTACCTTGAAACTCCGGTGCAACTGTAATATTGAGTAAATGCGCTTCACCTACTGCTACAGAGAAAACTCCATGGCCAATTAATTTATCTGCATTATCAATTACCCAACACTCATAGTCAGACTTTAGACAGTCTTTAAAAATACCTTTACTCCAAGGGTAAGAATAAGCTTTGCACTCTACCTTCATTACGTCATCTAAACGCTTACTGGTCATAGGCAACAGTTGTAAATCATCTGTCATCATAGGCTTAGTTTATGCTGGCGACCAGTCTATCTTGGTAATTGCTGCAAGATCCTTCCAGGCTTCTTTTTTATATTGAGGTAATCGTAAAATCTCATTCAAGCTATGAGTAACAGCTAGCCATTGCTCGCCTTGTTGCTTAAGCCCTCGCACCGATTCAAAATCCTTATCTAAACTTAAACCATATTTTACCGCCGTCGCCCCCATCAAGATCACCAGCTTTTTACTTGAAAAACCTAGTTGCCCCTCCAAATATGCTTTTACTGCAGCACTGGCAACAGGCTCAGACTGATCAACAAATTGCTGAAAGGTAAATGGCCATTTAAAGCTCTTAGCCTCATTAACAATACTTTTAATATTTAATGCAGTAAGTAGGTTATTAACTAACGAATAATGTAATGCTGATAGTTCATTGACTCCACTATAAGGCAACTCAGTAACTAACATCACTTGCTCATTAGGCGTCATACAAACCAGCTGAAAATAGCAAGGCTCGGTTAGCACTGCTTGTATTTCTTTAACTTGTTCAGCTTCTAGTTCTGGCTGGCCTGTTATCCCTTCTTTAGAGATCGTTGCCGACTTATCACTATTAACCAGAGAGTCACGAATTTGCAATTTTGCCAATTTAGGCCGCTCAGTTAAACTCTCAGGTAAGTAACGTGAAGGGTTAGCTGATTCTTCTGACTGAGTTGTAGCTGCTTGCTGATTGATCGCTGAAGCCTCGACTAAACTTCCATTGTTAGTGACAGGCCAATAGTAATCTGGTGTAGGCAGCGCACTGGGTAGCTGATAACGAGGAAACCAAGAAGGGATTCCCATCGCTTGCAGATAAGCCTGTCGCTGCTGCTCTAACATTACATTACTCCCAAAAACTTAACTTAAACATTACCAGCTTGAGGGTGAGCTCTTTGAACCCCTGCTTCTAGTAAATTAAGGGCGTTAATGTAAGCCTTAGCCGATGCAATGACAATATCCGTATCAGCACCATTGCCATTAACAATTCTTCCTCCTCGTTCCAGCCTTACAGTTACCTCTCCTTGCGAGTCAGTTCCACTAGTAATCGCATGCACTGAGTACAGCTCCAAAGATGTATTAGATTCAGCAATTACCTCAATTGCTTTAAAGGTTGCATCCACCGGCCCACTACCTTCAGAACTCGCTCTTCGCTCTTTACCACTGACTGTAAGTGTTATTTTGGCAACTGGTGTTTCTCCAGTCTTTGAGCATACTTCTAATGTTTGTAATTTATAGGTTTCAGTAATCTCAGAAGTGCGTGTATCACTGACTAGCGCCTGCAAATCCTCATCAAATATTTCATGTTTTTTATCTGCAAGTTCCTTAAACCTAGTAAATGCAGTATTTAACTCAGCTTCTGAACTAAAGTGCACTCCCAACTCTTCAAGACGACCTTTAAAAGCTGTTCTTCCTGAGTGTTTACCCAACACCATTTTATTTGCTTTCCAACCTACATCTTCTGCCTTCATTATTTCGTAGGTTTCTCTATGCTTTAACATGCCATCTTGATGAATGCCTGACTCATGAGCAAATGCATTTGCTCCCACAATGGCTTTGTTCGGTTGAATTGGAAATCCGGTAATACTCGATACTAACCGAGAAGTGGACACAATGTGTTTTGTATCAATATTGGTTTCAACATTTAAAACATCTTGGCGGGTTTTAATTGCCATCACAATTTCTTCAAGTGAAGCATTGCCTGCCCGCTCACCTAAACCATTGATCGTACATTCCACCTGCCTGGCACCATGAGCAACTGCAGCCAAGGAGTTAGCTACGGCAAGTCCTAGATCATTGTGACAATGCACTGAAAAGATAGCTTTATCTGCATTTGGAATCCTTTCTATCAGCTGCTGAAAAGTCTCACCAAACTGATGAGGGATGGCATAACCAACCGTATCAGGGATATTGATTGTTCGAGCACCAGCATTAATAGCAGCCTCAATAATCCTACACAAGAAGTCTAAGTCTGATCGGCCCGCATCCTCGCAAGAAAACTCCACATGATCTACTAGCTTACGAGCTCGCTTCACCGCATGAACGGCTTGCTCTAAAACCTTTTCTGGCTCCATTCGCAGCTTATACTTCATATGGATTGGTGATGTTGCTATAAAGGTATGTATTCTAGGTACTGTAGCGTTTTTAAGTGCTTCCCCTGCTCGGTCAATATCACCATCAAGCGCCCGAGATAAGCTACAAATACTGCTGTTTTTAATCGTCTCAGCAACCGCTTTAACTGACTCAAAGTCACCTGGACTCGCCATAGCAAAGCCTGCTTCGATCACATCTACCCGCATTTTCTCTAAGGCTTTAGCAATTCGTAGCTTTTCATCCTTAGTCATTGAAGCACCAGGGCTCTGCTCACCATCACGCAATGTCGTATCAAAGATCACGACTCGATTATTATTCATAAAAACACTCCTACATAAGCCTATCAATGGCTAATCAGAATCACTTTATAGATTAGAGAAATTAAGCGTTTGGTTGGATAAATATTTAGCTTTCTGCCCTAAGGCAGGAGGAGAAGGTAGAGCCGCATAGAACAAAGAGCTTGGAAAATCAATGTCTTCATATTCTCTGCTGAAAAGGTCATGAATGTTATGTTGTAATATCTATATAATTTTTTATGAACCACCCGTCAATAATAGTATGCTTTATTAGTCAATGCAAAGGAAGCTCAAGGCCTTTTCTTAAAACCTTCCCCACTTACTTCTTTTTCAAGACGCCTGTGATCCTCTTTTTCCCAGTGATATTTATATGAAGCGGCATCATCCTGAAGTGCCTTCCGCAAAATCGAGCTGTCTTCAATCATCTCGTTAATATGTGCTTGCTTTTTTGCCAGACGCTCTTGCTCTGATTGAAATAGCTGAGGCAGCGGGCTTAGTACTTGCTCCTCTTCTGTTATTTTCGAGTCACTAGCAATTTCTTCCGAATCAACCGATATATCAAATGCTTGAGTAGGGATAGAGGAAATAACCGTCATAGCAATAAAGCCAAAATAAACAATTACGTTTTTCATATTCTGTACTCTACCTATTAGTTAGCCTTACCAAATAAAGCTAAAGAAACAAAACTTCTGACAAATAGCCCCACAAAAGCAAAAACCCCCAACACTTTGTGCTGAGGGTTTTTAAAATAAGGCGCTTGACGATGACCTACTCTCACATGGGGAGACCCCACACTACCATCGGCGCGGAGCGGTTTCACTACTGAGTTCGGGATGGATTCAGGTGGTTCACACTCGCTATAGTCGTCAAGCAAAACTGGAATTTGGAACTGTTTTGCGTTGGTTTTCGTAATTTGAATTCTGCGTTGTACTTTTTTGGTGATACTCTTTAGCTTATTTTTAAGCTTTGCGTTCGATGTATTATTTCGTTGTGCTTGTCTATTTCGCTTTGGATTTGTACTCAAATCACTTTGGCGTTATATGGTCAAGCCTCACGAGCAATTAGTACGGGTTAGCTCAATGCCTCACAGCACTTACACACCCCGCCTATCAACGTCTTAGTCTTAAACGGCTCTTTAGAAGGCTCAAGGCCTAAGGGAAGTCTCATCTTGAAGGGGGCTTCCCGCTTAGATGCTTTCAGCGGTTATCCCGTCCGAACTTAGCTACCGGGCAATGCGTCTGGCGACACAACCCGAACACCAGTGGTTCGTCCACTCCGGTCCTCTCGTACTAGGAGCAGCTCTCCTCAAACTTCCAACGTCCACGGCAGATAGGGACCGAACTGTCTCACGACGTTCTAAACCCAGCTCGCGTACCACTTTAAATGGCGAACAGCCATACCCTTGGGACCGGCTTCAGCCCCAGGATGTGATGAGCCGACATCGAGGTGCCAAACACCGCCGTCGATGTGAACTCTTGGGCGGTATCAGCCTGTTATCCCCGGAGTACCTTTTATCCGTTGAGCGATGGCCCTTCCATACAGAACCACCGGATCACTAAGACCTACTTTCGTACCTGCTCGACATGTACGTCTCGCAGTCAAGCGCGCTTATACCTTTACACTAACCGCATGATGTCCGACCATGCTTAGCGCACCTTCGTGCTCCTCCGTTACTCTTTGGGAGGAGACCGCCCCAGTCAAACTACCCACCACACACTGTCCTCGATCCCGATCAGGGACCAGAGTTAGAACCTCAAACATACCAGGCTGGTATTTCAAGATTGGCTCCACGATAACTAGCGTTACCGCTTCAAAGCCTCCCAGCTATCCTACACAAGTAGGCTCAAAGTCCAGTGTGAAGCTGTAGTAAAGGTTCACGGGGTCTTTCCGTCTAGCCGCGGATACACTGCATCTTCACAGCGATTTCAATTTCACTGAGTCTCGGGTGGAGACAGCGTGGCCATCGTTACGCCATTCGTGCAGGTCGGAACTTACCCGACAAGGAATTTCGCTACCTTAGGACCGTTATAGTTACGGCCGCCGTTTACCGGGGCTTCGATCAAGAGCTTCGCCGAAGCTAACCCCATCAATTAACCTTCCGGCACCGGGCAGGCGTCACACCCTATACGTCCACTTACGTGTTTGCAGAGTGCTGTGTTTTTAATAAACAGTCGCAGCCACCTGGTATCTTCGACCGGCTCCAGCTCCATTCGCAAGGAATTTCACCAGCTCCGGCGCACCTTCTCCCGAAGTTACGGTGCCATTTTGCCTAGTTCCTTCACCCGAGTTCTCTCAAGCGCCTTGGTATTCTCTACCTGACCACCTGTGTCGGTTTGGGGTACGGTTAATAATGACCTGAAGCTTAGAAGCTTTTCCTGGAAGCATGGCATCAATTACTTCCTCATCCGAAGATGAGTTCGATATCGGCTCTCAGTATTAGCACCCCGGATTTGCCTAAGATGCCTACCTACAACCTTAAACCTGGACAACCATCGCCAGGCCAACCTAGCCTTCTCCGTCCCTTCATCGCAGTCATTATTAGTACAGGAATATTAACCTGTTTCCCATCGACTACCACTTTCGTGCTCGCCTTAGGGGCCGACTCACCCTGCGCCGATTAGCGTTGCGCAGGAAACCTTGGTCTTCCGGCGAGGGAGCTTCTCACTCCCTTTATCGTTACTCATGTCAGCATTCGCACTTCTGATACCTCCAGCAGACCTCCCGATCTACCTTCGCAGGCGTACAGAACGCTCCTCTACCACCCTAACCTAAGTTAGGATCCGTAGCTTCGGTGTCTAGTTTGAGCCCCGTTACATCTTCCGCGCGAGCCGACTCGACCAGTGAGCTATTACGCTTTCTTTAAAGGGTGGCTGCTTCTAAGCCAACCTCCTGGCTGTCTGGGCCTTCTCACATCGTTTCCCACTTAACTAGAACTTTGGGACCTTAGCTGACGGTCTGGGTTGTTTCCCTTTCCACGACGGACGTTAGCACCCGCCGTGTGTCTCCCGTGATTGCACTCATGGGTATTCGGAGTTTGCATCGGGTTGGTAAGTCGGGATGACCCCCTAGCCGAAACAGTGCTCTACCCCCCATGGTGAGACACGAGGCGCTACCTAAATAGCTTTCGAGGAGAACCAGCTATCTCCGGGCTTGATTAGCCTTTCACTCCGATCCACAAGTCATCCCCTGGCTTTTCAACGACAGTGGGTTCGGGCCTCCAGTCAGTGTTACCTAACCTTCACCCTGCTCATGGATAGATCGCCCGGTTTCGGGTCTATTCCCAGCGACTGTTCGCCCTATTAAGACTCGGTTTCCCTACGCCTCCCCTATTCGGTTAAGCTTGCCACTGAAAATAAGTCGCTGACCCATTATACAAAAGGTACGCAGTCACATGCCGAAGCATGCTCCCACTGCTTGTACGCATACGGTTTCAGGTTCTATTTCACTCCCCTCAACGGGGTTCTTTTCGCCTTTCCCTCACGGTACTGGTTCACTATCGGTCAGCTGGGAGTATTTAGCCTTGGAGGATGGTCCCCCCATTTTCAGTCAAGATATCACGTGTCCCGACCTACTCGATTTCACTTAAAATGGCCTTTCGTGTACGGGGCTATCACCCTGTATCGCGGAACTTTCCAGATCCTTCCACTAAACCATAACAAGCTTAAGGGCTAGTCCGCTTTCGATCGCCTCTACTCACGGAATCTCGGTTGATTTCTTTTCCTCCGGGTACTTAGATGTTTCAGTTCCCCGGGTTCGCCTCATACACCTATGAATTCAGTGCATGATAACCACCTAAGTGGTTGGGTTTCCCCATTCGGACATCGACGGATCACAGTTCGTTTGCCAACTCCCCGTCGCTTTTCGCAGGCTCCTACGTCCTTCATCGCCTCCAGCTGCCAAGGCATCCACCGTATGCGCTTAATCACTTGACCATATAACCCAAAATAATCTGAGTCACACTTACAAACAATTACAACGATATTTTACGCCGAACGCTTGAGTATCACATTTCTGTATACTCAGCAGTTATTTTCAAATTACTACAGTTCCAAATTGTTAAAGAGCAAGTGGCTTAAAAAAAGCCATGGATAAAAAGTAACTTCCTAACCTTTTATCGATGACTTCTTGTTCCCTATCGTATTCCCAGTCGCTTGTTGGTGGAGCCATGCGGGATCGAACCGCAGACCTCCTGCGTGCAAAGCAGGCGCTCTCCCAGCTGAGCTATGGCCCCATACTTGGTGGGTCTGGCTGGACTTGAACCAGCGACCTCACCCTTATCAGGGGTGCGCTCTAACCAGCTGAGCTACAGACCCAAATCTTCCGGGTCAGCGACCCAATAGGGTTTTAACCTTTCAATCAGACAATTCATGTGGACTCTTAACTGCAATGACGAGCTTCGTTTAAGGAGGTGATCCAACCCCAGGTTCCCCTAGGGTTACCTTGTTACGACTTCACCCCAGTCATGAATCACACCGTGGTAACCGTCCTCCCGAAGGTTAGACTAGCTACTTCTGGTGCAACCCACTCCCATGGTGTGACGGGCGGTGTGTACAAGGCCCGGGAACGTATTCACCGTGACATTCTGATTCACGATTACTAGCGATTCCGACTTCATGGAGTCGAGTTGCAGACTCCAATCCGGACTACGAGACGTTTTATGAGATTAGCTCCACCTCGCGGCTTGGCAACCCTCTGTACGCCCCATTGTAGCACGTGTGTAGCCCTGGCCGTAAGGGCCATGATGACTTGACGTCGTCCCCACCTTCCTCCGGTTTGTCACCGGCAGTCTCCTTAGAGTGCCCACCATCACGTGCTGGTAACTAAGGACAAGGGTTGCGCTCGTTACGGGACTTAACCCAACATCTCACGACACGAGCTGACGACAGCCATGCAGCACCTGTCTCTGCGTTCCCGAAGGCACCAATCTATCTCTAGAAAGTTCGCAGGATGTCAAGGCCAGGTAAGGTTCTTCGCGTTGCTTCGAATTAAACCACATGCTCCACCGCTTGTGCGGGCCCCCGTCAATTCATTTGAGTTTTAACCTTGCGGCCGTACTCCCCAGGCGGAACACTTATCGCGTTAGCTTCGCCACCAAGCGATCAAGTCGCCCAACGGCTAGTGTTCATCGTTTACGGCGTGGACTACCAGGGTATCTAATCCTGTTTGCTCCCCACGCTTTCGTGCCTCAGTGTCAGTATCAGTCCAGGCAGTCGCCTTCGCCACTGGTGTTCCTTCCTATATCTACGCATTTCACCGCTACACAGGAAATTCCACTACCCTCTACCGTACTCTAGCCTAACAGTTCCAGATGCAATTCCCAGGTTGAGCCCGGGGCTTTCACATCTGGCTTATCAAGCCACCTACGCACGCTTTACGCCCAGTAATTCCGATTAACGCTCGCACCCTCCGTATTACCGCGGCTGCTGGCACGGAGTTAGCCGGTGCTTCTTCTGCGAGTAACGTCACAGATGCAAGGTATTAACTTACACCCTTTCCTCCTCGCTGAAAGTGCTTTACAACCCTAGAGCCTTCTTCACACACGCGGCATGGCTGCATCAGGCTTGCGCCCATTGTGCAATATTCCCCACTGCTGCCTCCCGTAGGAGTCTGGGCCGTGTCTCAGTCCCAGTGTGGCTGATCATCCTCTCAGACCAGCTACGGATCGTCGCCTTGGTAAGCCTTTACCTTACCAACTAGCTAATCCGACGCAGGCTCATCTGATAGCAAGAGCTTATAAATAGAGGCCCTCTTTCCCCCTTAAGGCGTATGCGGTATTAATCCGGATTTCTCCGGGCTATCCCCCACTACCAGGTAGATTCCTACGCGTTACGCACCCGTCCGCCGCTCGACAGCGGGAGCAAGCTCCCCTGTTTCCGCTCGACTTGCATGTGTTAGGCCTGCCGCCAGCGTTCAATCTGAGCCATGATCAAACTCTTCAGTTTAAATCAGGTTGTCTTGCTTAAAGTGCAAAACGAAACTTGGCTCATCGCGTTATCTAAATCTCAAATATATTGACTTTTAGCGCAATGACAATTTTTGTCTCATCATTACAGCTAAAGCCCACATGAATTGTCTGATTAATTTGTTAAAGAACTTGTTAGCTGCGCTTGGCTCGCTAACTGAGGGCGCTCATTCTATCGTTTAACCTTTTAAAGTCAAGCGATTTTTTTCGCCCTTCCTGAAGATGTTTTTGAAAAGTTTTTTCAGCGTTAACCTCGGTTCGAAAACCTCCGGCAGCTGCTGTCTTTCCTGCTCATCTCCAGTCAGTGGCGGTGCATTCTACTGATTGCCCGATTTATGTCAAGCTTATTCTTTCAAATATTTTTCAGCTCAAAAATATAAGGTTTAAATGCCTGCTTCAACACATATAAGCAAGCATTTATATATCTACTGATAGTTTTAGCTGGAAAAATAAGCACCACCTGGATAGGCGATGACTGCTTCTTTAACTTGATAAAGCTCATCAACTTTGAGCTTATTAAAGAGTCTATAGCACAGTATTTTAAGTATAATCCGTTACTGCCAACATACCAAATGAAAAACCTTTTTTCCTCTCTTGAGTAGATGGTACTTACCATACATACCAGAAGCCTTGGATATTACTGCTTCCTGATCAGCCACTTTTAGTCCATTTACACTAATAGCATTCTCTTTAATAAATTTGCGCGCTTGCCCAACAGTAACCTGTCCCCTTGGCGTCAAAGCCAAGCCAGTATCGACCAATAGCTCTGTCAAAGGTTTGCTATCATCATTAATAACAGTAGCAGGCATACCATCAAGCGCTAACTGACTTAAATCACTTTCAGATAGGTTAGAAATATCGCCAGCAAAAAGCGCATCAGAGATTCGCTTCGCTGCAACAACTCCTTCCTCGCCATGAACTAGCTTAGTAACCTCTTGAGCAAGAATACGTTGGGCAGACTTAGCCCCTTCAGCCTTAGCATCTTCATCTTCTATTGTTTGGATTTCTGCTTCAGATAAAAAGGTAAAGTATCTTAAGAATCGATACACATCTGCATCTGCAGTGTTAATCCAAAACTGGTAAAAAGCATATTGAGAGGTTTTTGTTGGGTCTAGCCAGATAGTACCCGCTTCAGTTTTACCAAACTTAGTGCCATCAGCTTTAGTAACTAACGGTAAAGTCAAACCATAAGTTTGCGCTTGATGCATCCGACGAGCTAGATCAATACCCCCAGTAATATTTCCCCACTGATCACTGCCGCCAATTTGAATCGTACAATTATGCCGCTTGTATAACTCAGCAAAGTCATAAGACTGCAAAATCATGTAAGTAAATTCAGTGTAAGATATGCCTGAGCCATCACGATCTATTCGCTGCTTTACTGACTCTTTCGCAATCATTGCATTAACAGAAAAATGCTTTCCAATATCTCTTAAAAAGGTCAGGACATCTAAATTTTGAGTCCAATCCAGATTATTCACAACTTCTGCCGAATTCCAGCCACAATCAAAATCTATAAACTGACTTACTTGCTGCTTAATTTTATCTGTCCAGCCAGCAACAACGTCAGGTGTATTAAGCTTTCGCTCTGCTGCCTTAAAACTAGGATCTCCAATCAATCCAGTTGCACCACCAACTAGGGCAAAGGGTTTATGCCCAGCCTGCTGAAAACGCTTTAACGCTAATAAGGGAACCAAACTTCCGATATGCAAACTATCTGCAGTCGGATCAAAACCACAATAAATAACTCTTGGTTTTTCATTCATATGATCAGCCAGCTCTTCTGCTGCTGTCATTTGAGCAACCAGCTGCCTACGTTCCAAGTCGTTAATCAGCGCATTTTGACCATCTGCCATTGTAATACCTTAGTTACAAACACTGAGCACCCCTTCTCCCCTGATAATACACTTGTTTTGTGACAACATTAGCTAGGAAAGCGAGCACTATTAATTAAATCAAAATTTGTTTGAATAGAGTAAAGAACAGAATAGTAACAAAAAAATCAAAGGAGTTGGTGAGAAAGTCTTTTGGACTCTGCAGGAATTTCTTGATAAAAATGCAGTCTTACTCTATCACTTAAAGAAAAATTGATTATAGAGTAAACACTTAGCCCCACCCTTGCATAAAACACTGTAAAAAAGTCATGAATAAGATTGATTCTGCACGTAGCAAGTGGCAGCGCTTCCCTAAGCCTCACTTGGCAATAGCTTCGACAGTTGCACTAGGGGTAGCGCTTTCGCTACTAAATGCACCCGCAGAGGATGAGCCCCTGGTTGGCAACAACAAGCATACTTACTCTTTAACTATTGATGGAAACACAACTAATGAAGCATCCCCCGCTATAGCAAACAGTACTGAAGCAAACACGACAAAAAAAGGCATAACTAATACAAAAGTTGTGCAATCACCTGAAAAAGAACAGGCCCCACTGGTCTCTTCAGAGCACTCCCCTGTAAAAACAGCAGTAGTAAAGCATAATTCAATTCAGCAAACTCCGACCAACTCCTCATTTACAGAAGGAGATGATTTACCCTCCACTATAGATTTAACTGAGCCTAACGATGAGTCTGTAAAGCACTTATTAGCTGTCAGCTCTGTAAATACTCTTGAAGCGACACAACGCTCAATAGCAGCCAGCCAAGATAGTTTTATTCACTCAACTAAAGATAAGAAACTGTCTTACATAGTGAAAAAAGGTGAGTCACTTTCAACTATTTTCAAAAAACAAGGCTTCAGCAGCTCAACGCTCTATAAAATCGTCTCCAGCAGTAAAGAAGCCAAACGGCTCGCGAATATAATGCCAGGGCAACAGCTGGAGTTTTTTATCAGCCCAGAAGGTGATCTCAAACAGGTTAAGTATGTTCGCAACAACCTCGAAAGCTTAATAATTACCAAAGTAGATAACAGCTATCAAACTGAGGAAATTATTCGCAAGCCAGCTATTCGGCAAAAGATATTAGCAGGTACGATCAGTTCTTCGCTGTTCAATGCTAGTCAAAGAGCAGGTCTACCCCACCGCTTAACGATGCAACTTGCTAATATTTTTGCATGGGATATCGATTTTGCCTTAGACATTCGCAAAGGTGATCATTTTAAGGTCATTATTGAAGAAAAGCATTTAGACGGCGAAAAAATTGGAGTTGGCAATATTCTGGCCGCAGAGTTCACCAATCGAGGAGAAACTTTCAAGGCTATTCGCTATACCGACTCAGATAATCACGCCAGCTACTATACACCTGATGGATTAAGCATGAGAAAAGCCTTTATTCGTACGCCTGTCGCATTCAGCCGAATTAGCTCCCGCTTTAATCCAGGTAGACGCCACCCAATCCTGAATAAAATTCGCTCACACAAGGGCGTTGACTATGCAGCTCCTACCGGCACCCCAATAAAAGCCAGTGGAGATGGTAAAGTTTACTTTGCAGGCAGAAAAGGTGGGTATGGTCGAGCGGTTATTCTACAACATGGTCAGCGTTATAAGACTTTATACGGCCATATGAGTAGAATTAAGAAAGGCATTAGAAATGGTGCGCGAGTAAAACAAGGTCAAGTGATTGGTTATGTAGGACAGTCTGGATTAGCCACCGGCCCTCACTTACACTATGAGTTCCGGGTTAATGGCGTTCATAAAAACCCATTAACGGTAAAATTTCCAAAAGCATTGCCTATTGCCAAAAAAGAGCGCTCTCGATTTATTCTGATTGCCCAGCAAATGTTGGCTAAATTAGAAAGTGGCGGCACAGGGTCTGTAATTGCTTTAAAAAAATGACAGCACTCAAACCTCACTACTATTTAGGGCTCATGTCTGGCACCAGTATGGATGCTGTGGATGCAGCACTGGTTTGCTTTGAACCAGAGTTTAAACTGATTGCTACTCACAATATAGAAATTAGTGATCAGCTTAAACAGCAGATTACTTTGCTGGCAGACAACAGTAATATTAGTGTAAATAGCCTAGCTCAAATTGATCTTGAGCTAGGCTTATTATTTGCCCAAGCCTGCAAACAGCTGATTAATAAATACGATATAAGTTACGAAGAAATTGTTGCCATTGGTTCTCATGGACAAACCATTCGCCACTATCCAGAACGTGGTTTTACCTGGCAGATTGGCGACCCTAATATCATCGCAGAAAAAACAGGGATCACTACAGTTGCTGACTTTCGCCGTCGAGACTTAGCGGCTGGAGGAGAAGGTGCCCCGTTGGTACCTGCATTTCATGCAAGTGTTTTTCGCAGTAGCCAGGTTAACCGAGTGATAGCGAATCTTGGTGGAATTGCCAACATCACCATTCTCCCAAAAGACAACACCCTACCAGTAACAGGGTTCGACACAGGGCCTGCAAATTCATTATGTGACCTTTGGATTAAAAAGCACTTAGATCAAGCGTTTGACCAGGCAGGTAGTTGGGCAGCAAAAGGAAATATAGACACCTCATTATTAAATTTATTACTGAGTGATAAGTATTTTCTTCAACCGCCCCCCAAAAGCACAGGAAGAGAACTTTTTAATTTAAATTGGCTGGAACAACACTTACAAAAAATACCCAATATTTTACCTGTCGATGTGCAAACAACTTTAGTTGAACTAACCGCTATCAGCTTAACCCAAGCGATCAAAAGTCACGGCTTTAAGGCTGGTGAGCTATACCTTTGTGGTGGAGGTGCTTTCAACGAACAACTGACTTGCCGGATAAAGCAGCACCTGGATAGCTACCAAGTCACTACAACAGAAAAGCTAGGTCTAAATCCCGCCTGGGTTGAAGCTGCTGCATTCGCCTGGCTTGCTAAACAAACACTGGCCCACCTACCTGGCAATTTACCATCAGTAACCAATGCCTCTGGAGCAAGAATACTTGGAGCCATTTACCCTGGCACAGTCATTTGAGTTACAGTCTTAAGCTATCGGGAATCTAAAAACAGGAGCAATAAAACCTGCATATAGGCAGGTTTTATTATTTAAATCGAGAAAGATGAGCCGCAACCACAGGTGGTTGAAGCGTTTGGATTATTAACTACAAACTGAGAGCCTTGCAGACCTTCAACATAGTCAACCTCAGCCCCAACCAAGTACTGGAAGCTTAATGCATCAACAACCAGCCTAACCCCGTCACGCTCTATTTGCGTGTCATCATCGGCCATATCTTCATCAAAAGTAAAGCCATATTGAAACCCTGAACAACCACCGCCTGTAACAAACACTCTCAGCTTCAACTGCTCATTGCCTTCTTCTTCAATTAGGCTTTTCACTTTTGCTGCTGCATTGGCCGTAAAGGTCAGGGGGATACCAGGATCAAAAGTCTCTGCTGTCATTTCCACTCCAGTCAGACAAATCACTTCTGGGTAACCATTATCCAAGTAACCAAGTAATTTGGTCAACTACAAAATTGCTATACGTACTACACAACCCTGCATTCACACTCAACACCAAAAGCCAAGTAGTACTTTCGAATTTATCCCTTTAGCCGGCTGACTCCAAAGCCGCTTTTGCCTGCTGCTTCAGTGCTGGCGATGAAACTGCCTGGTCTTTTTTACTGGCGACGACAGGCTTCTCTTTTTCTTTGCGTCGCTCAGCCACTTTGTTAGCTTTATGCTCCAACTTGCCATTAACTTGAGCGCCCATCACCATTTCAACTCGGTTGTAAAACACATTGCCTTCAATCAATGCTTTACTAGCCAATTCCAGGCGCTCACTAGCAAACACATCGCCATGCACTTTGCCATTAATAACCACATTAGGTGCTTTAATTTCACCTTCAATCATACCATTTTCAGCCAAGCGAATTTCACCTTCAGTGGAAGTAACATTACCTTTAATAATGCCCTCCACTTGTAGCATACCAGAAAAGGTAATATCACCAGCTACTGAAGTACAGTTTGCTATCAGAGTGGTATGACCGTGCTTTTCAACACTGATTTTTTTAGGTTTAGCCTTGCCCCACATTTAACTGGGTCTCCGTCTCAATCCACTTAACTCTTTTGGTTACCGTTTTTACCTTAGGCACCTTCGACCGGCCTGTTATTAATACATACTCAGGCTGGAAGCCAGCAGGTAAATCTATCACGCCGAAACGATCATCGGGCCCTGGGATATTCTGAAAATACTTAAAACCTAACTTTATATCTTGCTGAGAAATATCTGTTGAAACGCTTTTTAACGCCAGTTTTTGGGTTTTTCCTGATTTTTTCCCAACAATAGTAACGCTGACATGGCCCTGAAGTACGGCGTTATTTTCTGCCACTTGGGTGACCAACATCTTATATTGATAACGACGAGGGTGCGTAGTAGGTTTCAGGATAAACCTTTCTATTTGCAGCCCTTTGTCATTACTCTCTGGCGACATAATTTTTTTGTAAAAAGCCAGGTCTTGCTCTTGAGCAAGTTTGTCATTTTCTAACTCCCGAACTTGCTCCTTAAGCGCTTTTACTAGCTCCTGGTCAACTTGCTTTTCTCGCTTAAGCGATGCCACCTGCTGGCGTAACTGAGAAAGGTCTAGACGCTGCTCTTGCTCCATCAAACGTAGCTTATCCCTCTCTGCTATCACTTCCTGCTGAGAGCCCGTACCTACAAAAGCACCCAGTACATAACAAGATGCCGCCACTGCAAACAACAGCAACCAATACAAAATCCGTTGAAACACCCGTTGCACAGGATGATATGGCACTACAATTAACTTTTCCTGCTTAGACCCTTTAACTGCGGCCATCAAACCCCTCCACTCATTAAGGCATTAACCCTGGCACGAGCAAGCTTTGTGCCTCCTCAATGCCCAGCATAATATTCATATTCTGGATAGCTTGGCCAGCTGCTCCTTTTACCAAGTTATCAATAGCTGACAAAATTACCACAATTTCACCATTTTGTGGTCGATGTACCGCCATTCTGCAGGTATTAGTGCCTTTTACTGAACGAGTATGAGGGTGTTCACCTTGGGGGAGCACATCAACAAAAGGCTCATCCACAAAGCGCTGCTCATAAAGAGCTTGCAGGTCAATTTGTTTATTCATCACCCTTGTATATAAGGTAGCATGAATACCACGAATCATTGGGGTAAGATGAGGCACAAAAGTTAAACCAACTGGTTGACCTTTCGCCATTTGTTGCAACCCTTGGCTTATTTCTGGCAAATGACGATGCCCTGCAACACCGTAGGCCGCCATGTTTTCGCTTGCCTCACAAAGTAATGAGCCTACTTTAGCACCACGTCCTGCACCACTGACTCCAGATTTCGCATCCGCAATTAAATAATTAATGTCCGCTAATCCCTGTTCAATCAGGGGTAAAAAACCAAGTTGTACTGCCGTTGGATAACAGCCAGGGTTAGCAACTAGCTGAGCCTTTTTAATTAGTCCTCGATTAACCTCCGGTAAACCATAAACAGCTTGTTGCAATATTTCAGGACAGGCATGAGGGCAACCATACCATTGCTCCCATGCAGCAGGGTCACGTAGCCGGAAGTCAGCAGCTAGATCAACGACTTTAATACCTTCTCTTAATAGTTCTGGTACGAGTTTCATTGCCACCCCATTAGGTGTGGCAAAAAAGACCAAATCACATTCCGCTAGTGTATCGATTGCAGGATTGGTAAAACACAAGTCAACAAAGCCTCGCAAACTAGGAAACATATCAGCAACCGCTATGCCTTGTTCCGAGCGAGAAGTAATTGCATGTAATTTTACTTGTGGATGATTAACTAACAGCCGGATTAATTCAGCGCCCGTGTAGCCGGTTCCACCTACCAAACCTATCTTATACACCCCTTCAACCTCATATTACGAAATGGATGATTGGTTGGCATGATATAGCCTACAGCAGAATTTTAAAGTATTTTCTGACAACAGGTTTCGTATGCAGAGCCCAATTACCCAATTAGGATTTCAAATAACAGCCAACATGTTGGCAGCCACTGCGATGAATTCGATTATTTCATACTATGAATCAACAGCCGCTACTTCAAAGACTATTACAACGATTTCGCCACCAATTAGCAAATGTAGATGCCCTTCCTCAGCTGGCTATTCTTGGATTTATTGCAGGACTATTCACAGGTATTGTCATTGTGCTGTTTCGTGCCGCAGTAGAAATTCCTCTCAGCCTTTTTCTACCTTTTCAAGATCACGAAAATTTTGAGGGTATATCACCGTTATGGCGCAGCATCCTTCCTTGTCTAGGTGTCATTGCCCTCATAGTACTGTTCTCTCGCTTAGCAACTCAGCACCGTAAAGTAGGTGTTGCTCATGTCATTGAACGACTTAATTTTCATCAAGGGCACCTACCCTGGAAAAATTTCTTCAGTCAGTTTTTCGGCGGAGTTATTGCTCTAATGTCTGGACAGTCTTGTGGCCGTGAAGGACCTGCTGTTCACTTAGGGGCAGCAGGTAGCAGTTTACTAGGTCAGTGGCTAAAGCTACCTAACAATAGTATTCGCACCCTGGTGGGCTGTGGTAGCGCAGCAGCTATTGCAGCAGGTTTTAATACACCCATGGCTGGGGTGATCTTTGCTATGGAGGTCATCATGATGGAGTACACCATTGTTGGTTTTACTCCAGTGATTATTGCTTCAGTTACAGCTGCAGTAGTATCTCAGCTTGTCTATGGCGCTGAACCGGCTTTCATTGTTCCTCAGCTGCAAATGGGCTCACTAACGGAGTTGCCGTTAATGATTTTAGAAGCGGTTGTTATTGGTTCCCTTGCAGCAGCTTTTATTTGGCTGGTTCGATTTTTCTATCAGCTTAAATTTAGTTGGTGGCAAAAAATGCTTACCATTGGATTTACTACTGGTATTGTTAGTATTTACATCCCAGAAGTATTGGGAATTGGTTATGACACCGTTAATGAAATTCTAGTTGGCAACCTTAGCTGGCAACTTCTTCTACTATTACTGCCGTGCAAACTAATTGTGACCGCTGCAGCCTGCGGAGCTGGTATACCTGGAGGCATTATAGGCCCCTCGCTATTAATTGGCGCAACCTTTGGTGCTTTAACCGGGCTTGCCAGCTTTACCTTGTTTCCAACCAATACAGCAAGTGAAGGGTTTTATGCCATGCTAGGCATGGGGGCAATGATGGGTGCAGTTTTACAAGCACCTCTCGCTGCGTTAATTGCCGTATTAGAGCTCACCCAAAACCCTAATATTATCTTGCCTGCGATGCTCGTTATCGTAGTTGCAAACTTAACCAGCAGTGAAATATTTAAACAACCCTCTATCTTTACTGCTTTATTAAAAGCACAAGGACTAGACCCTACCAGCGACCCATTAAGCCAAGCCTTACGACGTATTGGCGTTGCTAGCATGATGGATCGGCGCTTTATTCGTTTACCAAGGCAGTGCAATTATGACGATGCTTGTCAGGCACTAGAAAGCCAGCCAATGTGGGTTGTGATTGATGAAAAACAGCCTGTTGCTATTTTGCTTGCAGCAGACTTAGCCCGTTACTTAGAAGCCAAACGCTTAAGCAAGTCAGATGAAACAGAAAATCCTGATGACAATGACGCTTTACTTGACTTACTTGCGTTACCTGGTCAACGAAAAGATATTATGCCCCTTTACATTCAAGCAACACTCCAAGAAGCCAGAGAAAAGCTCAAACAGACAGGCGTTGAGGCATTATATATTCAGAATGTTGGTGCACCGCTTATCTCACCAATTAATGGCATTCTTACCAAAGAAGATATCGAGCGTTATTACCACCTAAAAAAATAGCCCTAACAGGAGATAAAATACATGTTATATCTAGGTATTAAAGCCTTTCATATTATTGCTATGGTCTGCTGGTTTGCAGGGTTGTTCTACTTACCCAGACTGTTCGTGTATCACGCAATGGCTGAAGACCAAGCCAGCATTGACCGCTTTAAAATTATGGAGCGAAAACTCTATCGTGGTATTACCACACCTGCCATGATAGCCACTGTACTACTAGGCATATGGCTATTAAGTTTCAATTTCCAGGGTTTTATGTCAGTAGGTTGGATGCACGTTAAATTAACACTTGTTATTTTATTGATCGTTTATCACCTCACTTGTGGCTATTTTGTTAAACAGTTTCGTGATGATAAAAACCAAAAGAATCATGTGTTTTTTCGTTTTTTTAATGAGGCACCTGTACTACTGTTAATTGCCATTGTTTTGCTTGTTGAAATGCAACCATTTTAACCTAAAAAAATCAAAGCGAGTACTACTCGCTTTGATTGGTAGTTTTATAAAATACGCCTAATCAAAGCCCCCTCAACACTTGTCTGGCATCATTATAATTAGGATTAATTGATATAGCTCTTTTCAAGAAAAACTTAGCTTTTTCTGCTTGCTCTAATTTCTGATAAATAACACCCAACTGATAATGCATTTCAGCATTGTCACCCTCTTGACCAATAAACTGTTTAATTAAATTCAACGCTTCTTGAAACTTACCCTGAGCCTGATAAATCCAAGCCAAGGTCTGTCTAAATATCAACTTATGTGGTGCTAGTAAAATTGCCTGCCTTGCCCATTCTTCCGCTTTCGCCAGTTGATTTTTTTTCAAGGTTAATTTTGCCAAATTATTATACGCTTCAGCCTCAGTTGGACGAATAGCTACAATTTTTTGATAAGCATTTATTGCCTGTGTATCTGCTCCCAGCTGCTCATGCAAGGTTGCTATTTTCATCCAGGCTGTGGATAAATTATTTTGCAAACTTGTGGCTTGGTGATAAGCAGATAGTGCTTTGGTATATTGCTGTTTCTTTCTAAATAAATCTCCTAGCAAAATATATGCAGGCGCAAACCCTGGCTGGTAATCCAACAATTTATTTAAAAACTGCTGGGCTTTGCTTAAATTCCCTTCTGCCATGGCAATATGCCCCATTGCCAACCATGACTGAGCGTACCAAGGTGCAATAATCGCAGCCTGCAAAAAATGTAGCTTCGCCTTATCCAATTGATTATCATTAATGTATGCAACTGCCAAAGCATAATGCACTTGCCCATGATCAGGTTTGATTGCTAGGGCTTTTTTATACGAGTCAATTGCCAAGTCAGCACGCTTAAATACTTTAATATACAAATCAGCAGCATCAACATAAGCGGGAAAGTAACCAGGGTCTAAATACTGCGCTAATAAAAACTCTTTAAGGCTCATTTGAAAATCATGCACATAAAAATAGTACCGACCAAGTGCCGCATGAGCCGCAGCTAAGTCAGGTGAAACTGCCAACACATTATCAATCGCCTTTTTTGCTTGAATAGTATTATTTTGGCTAAAATAGCGATCTGCCTGCCATAGATAAAACCCATTAATTACTTCATTAAAATGCATCTGCTGGGCTGTGGATTCAAACAAATCTGCCTTACTAAAATCAGGAGGGGCTTCAATCTCTGGAGAAAAGCTCGCTAATGTATCTAAAATGGAGCTAGAATAACCAACAGCGAAAGGACTTAACAAAAAAAATAGTAAAAAACTTATATATTTACTGACTGCCATAGCGAACCCTCTTTAATAAGGGAGCTCCCTGCCACTCAAAAAACTAACTGACGAATACGGATAACTCCATTGAATCAAGCCTGGAAACAACTTACTTTTTCCCAGATTAAAGAGAGCAATGCAGCTATTACACCAACTATTTGACCTGCGCTATTCTCAACAGCTTACTATTTAGGTTTAATCGCTAGAAGTGTTTTTTGTAAAGAAAAACAACGGCTAAATAAGAATAAATAGCCACAGGGTTATTTATTATGACCAATGCACTTAGTTACTCTAATTATTAATAATAAAGAAGGTTAATTATATAGCTATTTTAACACACACTATCATTCAGCCAACTAAGATCAGAGAATAAACTGTATTGATATTAGACAGTTTCACATTGATTGAAAGGTAAACCTGGCAGCCTTTAATTTGGCTCTTCTTGTTTAGGCGCCTCATTATGAATATATCCCCACCCATTATCACTATAAGACCAGCTAGATCCATTTACTGTACTAAATCTGAAAATAACCAAGCCGCCCTTTGAGTCTGTAATTGAAAGTAAATAGCTTGGCTGCTTGTAATTATTTTTGGCGCCAGTTTCTTTCATTTTTTGCCAATAGTCACCATTAAAAAACCAACTATCTCCTGTAAAGGTATCCAACTTGATCGCTATGGGTTTACCTTCTTTAACTGAACTTGCTGTATAAACCTGGTATCGTCCTATACTTTCACTTGCCCAGCTAACAGGAGCAATTATCAACCACCCCAATAACAGCCCATACTTCCATAACCAGCTAACCATTCACCCTCACCTTCTAAAATAAGTTAACGCAATACAAAAGACATCTATTATTAATAATGCGCATATTCATTCCCGAAAACTATCCCGAATAATACCTACCCCTTTAACCAGTCAATGAAATGCAATTTTTGTTTTACACTTAAGCTATACAAGCCCCCTATAAAAAATGATAGATAATCATTTGAGAAGGGAATAGCCATAAAAGCCTGATTCGATGCAAATACACTTATGACCAATAATCCATCCCAACCAGAGTCTGCGGCAACAGCGCCAGATGCAGCTCTTAACGAATCCTCTACAACCAAGTCAGCAGTAATTGCTGAGCTTTATGATGATGGTCTAAACGACGCCTGTCATATTCTCAAACAGTTAGATTATGACTTGCTCAGCATGAAGCAAATCCCCTCTGATCAAGTGTTGGAGAAAGCTAAGAACATACGGGTCATCTGGTTTATCAGCTGTTACAGTTTAACTGTGCTGTTTTTATTATCTTTATTGGGCTTTTTCCCTTGGTGGACAGGTGGGCTTTTTGGGATTGGTTTATTTTTATTAAGCTTAACTTATGTAGACAGCTTTTTACCTAGTCAGCTAGGCGCCAATAGTTTTTCATTACTTACAGCAAAAAGAGAGCAACTTGAACTTGAGCTAAAAAAATATATCACCACCATTGAAGGTAGCCTTGGCTTTATTCACTTACTTCAGCCATTAAGCTACTTTAACAAAAATATGGAAAAGCATTATTTTATACGACTATGCAATGCATCCCAACAACATAAACTGATGAAACACCTAACGAATTACAGAGAGTTTCAGTTATATTACCAGTACCTTATTGAAGCCCTGACTGCTAACGAAAAGCGTGAAGCATGGATCAAAGCCCACCCAAACCCTGATGACATACAAGCAGAGCAAACAGATAAAACAGAAGCAGCTTGAATGCCTCTCTCACTCACGTTCAGTTTGCCAATACAGTTCTCTGACTGGCCCAATCCCTTAAATACTGAATCTCTTCTGCCATTACCACTGATAATGGACTAGTACCCTTAATGGCCGCCACCAAATGATGCATTTGCAACTGCTGCTGCTCAGCTGCGGCTGAATACAGAGCACCTACTACAGCCTGCTCTATTTCAGCACCAGAAAAGCCATCTGTAATATCAGCTAGCTTCTGCACATCAAACTCTTGGCAATCTTGATCCCGCTTTGAAAGGTGTATTTCAAAAATAGAGCGCCTGATTTCTACTCCAGGCAAGTCTACAAAAAATATTTCATCTAGCCGGCCTTTTCTAACTAACTCTGGAGGCAACTGAGAAATATCGTTAGAAGTCGCAACAATAAACACTTTGGTGGTACGCTCAGCCATCCAAGTCAATAAGGTGCCCAATACTCGACGCGAAGTGCCTTGATCATTAAGCCCTGTAGCAATACCTTTTTCAATCTCATCTATCCATAAGACACAAGGCGACATTAAATCAGCTAGTTTAAGTGCTTCGCGCAAGTTACGTTCCGTTTCACCAAAATACTTATTGTACAAAGCGCCAAAGTCCAGCCGAAGTAATGGCACTCCCCATACCCCAGCAACAGCTTTTGCTGCCAAACTTTTACCGCTACCTTGAATACCTAGCAGCATCACCCCTTTCGGTTGATCTAGTGACTGATCATTTTGCAAAAAAGCACTCTGCCTATCTTTCAGCCATTGTTTAAATCTTTCCAAACCTCCTACTTCAGAAAACTTAGCCGTGTCGTACTCAAAGCTTAAGATGCCCTCCATGTCCATCAAGGTAAACTTGGCTTTGTTAATTTCAGGTAAGTCATCGATGGTAATGGCACCATCATCAAAAATAACACCACGAGCTAACTGCCGAGCTTCACCTGCTGACAGGCCACGTAAATTAGCCACCAGCTTTTTCAAGGTTCTATTATCGGTTTTTACTTTTCGTCCACGATGTTGATTTGACCAATTAGCAGCTTCTTCACGCACAATATTTAGCAACTGGTCATCTGAAGGCAACGACAACTCAAAATGCGCCCCATAGCGTTTCAGCTCAGGAGGCAGCTCAAATCGATGGCTTAAAAACACAACAGTATGCTTAAGCTGATCATACTGGAGCGCTATCTCCTTAAGCAGTCGAATATTTTTTGGCTCATCATCCAAGTAAGGATGAAAGTCACATAACACATACAGTCCTGGATCAGGAGACTGCTTAATCAACTGTAACGCAGCCTCTGGTTTCTCAAACCCTTGGTCTTGATCAAGGTCAATCCCAAAGCCAAGTCGTTGTACACCCGTGGTAATTGCCCAAGAAAAAAGAGCTAACTGCCGTTTAATAGCAAGCCGTGTCATCAGCTGCAACACTCGAGGCTCTTCATAGGTTTCAACCACTACCAGAGCTACTCCTGAATCAAGTACCAAACAAAGGTCATGAATATCTGTTTTCAAGTGCCCCTCCTAAGTAACGCTAGGAACATCAATAATACACAACAGTTGCGTTTCCAAATGACTGTCGTAAACTGCTGCCACTCGTTTATAGTTACTTAAGGCAGCCAGTTGTAGCTACACTCGACAGTAACCACATTTGACAATAGCAAGGACCCATCACTGTGGATTGTTTATTCTGCAAAATTGCAGTAGGGGAAATCCCCTCTAATAAAGTATATGAAGATGATCAGGTATATGCATTTCACGATATTAACCCTGGCGCTCCAACTCACTTTTTAATTATACCTAAACAACATATTGCTACTCTGAATGATGCAGGTACAGAGCACCAAGCATTACTTGGCCATATGCAGCTGCTTGCTAGTAAACTGTGTAAAGAAATGGGGCTTGCTGAAGAAGGCTACCGAACCGTATTTAACTGTAATAAGCAGGCAGGTCAGACAGTATTTCATATCCATTTGCATGTATTAGGCGGTCGAGCCCTGCGCTGGCCTCCCGGTTAAACACTCACAATAGGAATGCAGTAGTATGTCCAAAGATGCAAGGCGACTCTCAATTCTTGATAAATTTATCAGTCAATCAGATCAAGTATTGCGAACCCTGAACCGGCATGCTCACCAGCCTTCAAGGCCCTCCCCAGCGGCTGGGGCCAAAGATGATGCATTATCTGAGTCAGAACAGCGTCATGCAGCAGGGCTAATGCGGGTTAACCACAGCGGTGAAGTATGTGCCCAAGCGCTTTATCAAGGCCAAGGGCTTACCGCAAAACTACCTGATGTTAGGGAAGAAATGGAACAGGCAGCCCAAGAAGAAGTTGACCACCTTGCCTGGTGCGAAGAACGGTTAGAGCAACTCAATAGCCAGCCGAGCTTATTAAACCCTGTTTGGTATGGTTTATCTTTTTCGATTGGCGCATTTGCAGGAGTACTTGGCGACAAGTGGAGTTTAGGGTTCGTTGCAGCGACAGAAAACCAAGTCTGCAAACATCTTTCAGGACATCTTCAGTCGCTACCAGCCCAAGACACCAAAAGCCGAGCGATTGTAGAGCAAATGTTGGTTGATGAAGCTTCTCATGAAGAAAAAGCACTGGCAGCTGGCGGCATCAATTTCCCTAAGCCCATTAAATTATTTATGACAGCCACTTCTAAACTTATGACAAAAACGGCTTATCATATTTAAAAATAGTCCTGCTAAGCTTTTATGAAATTTTAAATAAAGCTTGTTTCAAGACCAATAAAATATTTGAAGCATCTAAATAGTACAATTCAGATGCTTCTCTATTTAATCAGCAAAATTCAATCACCTGTTTGAATTTCATAATCATGACTGATTTCAACGCCTGCCTTACTTAGCATAATTGAAGCTGAACAATATTTTTCAGCAGAGAGTTGAACAGCACGCTTTACATGCGCTTCTTTAAGGTCTTTCCCCTTAATCACAAAATGCAAATGAATTTTGCTAAAAACAGCTGGCACCTCATCAACTCTCTCAGCACTAATATCTACATAACAATCAGACACTTGCTGTTTTGATTTTTGTAATATTGTCATCACATCAAAGGAAGAGCAGCCTCCTACCCCCAGTAATAACATTTCCATTGGACGAATACCTAAGTTACGCCCACCTTGATCAGGAGGTCCATCCATAACAGCCGTATGACCACTACCAGACTCACCTAAAAACATTACACCATCAATCCATCTTACTTTTGCTTGCATTTTGCTACCTTAACGTACTACTTTTGATAATAAAGAGATTGAAAGAACCACTTAAAAATTCATCCATATTAAGTAAAGTGTTAAGTTTCACGGCAAAGAAATGATCTATCTCCGTAAAAAGATGGACGAACATCATAATTTAAACACTTAACCTTTAATCAAACTAGAACAAAACGAATTTTGTGGTAATAATGAAAACTAAAAATAATAGGATGTTATTGATAATTTTTTTGGACCCGCTATATGGTTGCAATTACCCCAACACCAAAGATTAAAGATTTAGACAAGTTTCTTTCACTATGCCATCGTCGGCGTTATAGTGCGAAAAGCACCATTATATATGCAGGCGATAGTAGTGATTCTTTATACTACATTGTTAAAGGCTCGGTCACTATCCTGATTGAGGATGATGACGGTCGAGATATCATTATTGCCTACCTCAACGAAGGTGACTTCTTCGGTGAAATGGGCTTATTTCTTGACGAAAAAGATAGCTCAAGAAGCGCTTGGGTTAGAGCTAAAACCGAGTGTGAAGTCGCAGAAATCAGCTACAACAAGTTCCGCGAATACTGTGATGATGACCCAGAAATGTTATTTGCTATTGGCAAGCAAATCGCTAGTCGCTTAAGAAACACCACCCGTAAAGTGGGCGACTTAGCTTTTCTTGATGTGACTGGACGTGTAGCTCGCACTTTACTTGATTTATGTAAAGAGCCAGATGCAATGACTCACCCAGACGGCATGCAAATTAAAATTACTCGCCAGGAAATTGGCCGGATTGTTGGCTGTTCTCGAGAAATGGTCGGGCGAGTATTAAAAACCCTAGAAGAGCAAGGCTTAGTGTCAGTAAAAGGAAAGACTATGGTGGTGTACGGCACCCGTTAGCACAAAGCCAGCGAAATAAAAAACCCAACATCCTATCCAATAAATGGGCGACACTGAGTCGCCTTTTTATTTATTGTTATTGTTAACTTTTATTTACTACTAACCTTTTATTGATGACTAAAAAGTTCAGCTAGCTGCTCACCAGGCTCATCTGCTCTCATAAACGCCTCTCCTACCAAAAAGGCATAAACATCATGCGCCAGCATAGACTGGACATCATTTATCGTATGAATCCCGCTCTCAGTAACAACCAGCCGGTTATCAGGCAACTGCTTGAGTAATTTAAAAGTAGTTTCCAAACTCACATCAAAAGTATGCAAATTACGGTTGTTTATTCCCAGCAAAAACTCTCCAGATAGCCGCAGTGCTCGCTCAAGTTCAGTTTCATCATGCACTTCAACAAGCACATCTAAGCCTAACTTTTGCGCTAATTGATTAAGCCCTTTTAGCTGTTCATCACTCAAAGCCGCAACAATCAAAAGGATACAGTCAGCACCTAAACAACGAGCCTCATACACTTGATAAGGGTCAATAGTGAAATCTTTCCTTAATACGGGCAGGTTGCAAGCTGCTTTTGCCTGCTGCAAATAGCTATCATGCCCCTGAAAAAAATCCTGATCTGTTAAAACTGATAAACAAGTAGCACCGCCTTGCTGGTAGCTTTTTGCAATGACAGCTGGCTCAAATACTTCTCGAATCACTCCTTTACTAGGAGAGGCCTTTTTGATCTCAGCAATTACTGCAGGTTGCTTTGCCTTCACTTTAGCTTCAACAGCTGCCTTGAAGCCTCGACAAGCAGGAGCACTACTAGCTAGTTCGATTAACTGCTCTATTGGTTTTTTTTGTAAACGCTCAGCTATTTCCTCTTCTTTACGAGCGAGGATTTTCTTTAACACAGTTGGCGTATTCATGTATTACTCATCATCTTTCTGGGTTGCATAACGGGTGAAGCTAGCAAGCTCTGCCATTTTTTCTTTAGCCAGACCACTGTAAATGGCATCTTGTGCATCTTTTACCCCTTCAGCCAAATCATCTGCCAGCCCAGCTACATAAATAGCAGCACCAGCATTTAGTGCAATAATATCGGCTGCTTTACTAGCATTAGAGCCCTTTTGTTTACCCAAAGCATCTTGAATCAATGCATAGCTTTCTTCTGGGCCAGCGACTTCTAGGCCAATTAAGCTTTGACTGCTAATACCAAAGTCTTCAGGCTTAACTGTATATTCTTTAACCTCACCATTTTTAAGTTCAGCTACATAGGTTTGATTAGCAATCGAAATTTCATCTAAGCCATCAGCTGAGTGCACTACCATGACATGTTCACTTCCCAGACGCTTCATCACATTAGCCATATGTTTAGCCAATGGCTTGCTAAATACACCGATCACTTGCCGTTTAACTCTCGCTGGATTGGTCATTGGCCCCAGCATATTAAACAGGGTACGAACCCCCATTTCTTTACGGGGACCAATGGCATGCTTCATGGCACCATGATGTAAAGGCGCAAACATAAATCCTAGCCCTACATGCTCTACAGCACGAGCAATTTGCTCACTGGTTAGCTCCAATTTTATTCCAGCAGCCTCTAGCAAGTCTGCACTACCTGACTTACCCGATACAGAGCGATTGCCATGCTTGGCAACATGGCCTCCTGCAGCAGCAACTACAAATGCGGCGGCGGTAGATACATTAAAAATATTAGCCCCATCACCACCGGTACCACAGGTGTCGACTAAGTTTTCTACCTCAATTTCAACAGGAGTCACCAACTCCCGCATAACTTGAGCAGCACCGGTTATTTCATCAATGCTTTCACTTTTCATCCGCAGGCCAATCAAAAATGCAGCAATTTGCGCATCTGTTGCATGCCCTGTCATGATTTGTCGCATGACCAAAACCATTTCTTCGGTACTTAAATCACGGTGATCAATTACCGTTGCTATTGCTTGCTTTATATCCATAATAGGTACCTCAGCAGGTCTGTTGCAGGAAGTTATTCAGCAGCTCATGCCCTTGTCTAGTCATAATCGACTCTGGATGGAACTGAACGCCTTCTATAGCCAATGTTTTATGGCGAACCCCCATGATCTCATCCAACTCGCCTTGTTCTGTTTCAGTCCAAGCAGTTATTTCAAGACAGTCTGGTAATGACTCAGCTTCAAGCACTAATGAGTGGTAACGAGTCGATTGCAACGGATTTTCCAACCCTTGAAAGACTCCCTTATTAGCATGTTTAACGGGAGAAACTTTTCCATGCATAACTTGTTTAGCCCGTATGACCTTGCCGCCATACACTTGCCCAATACTTTGATGCCCCAAGCAAACACCCAAAATAGGGAGCTTACCTGCAAAGTGTTTGATCACAGCCATTGAAATTCCCGCTTCATTAGGTGTACACGGACCAGGAGAAATGACTATTCTCTCTGGATTTAGCTGTTCTATATCAGTAACAGTAATTTCATCATTTCGGTGTACTTGAACATCAGCACCAAGCTCTGACAAATACTGAACGATGTTGTAAGTAAACGAATCGTAATTATCAATCATCAGTAACATTGCACACCCCCAATTATTCCACTAAGCCTTTTTCAGCCATTGCTACTGCACTAAACATGGCACGCCCTTTATTGAGGGTTTCTTTCCACTCCAGGCTTGGATCCGAATCTGCCACTACTCCAGCCCCAGCCTGAATATAAAGTTGGTGGTTTTTAATTACTGCGGTTCGAATTGCAATGGCTGTGTCCATATTGCCATGCCAGGACAAATACCCCACAGCCCCACCATAAACACCACGCTTAGTGGTTTCTAACTCATCAATTATTTCCATTGCACGCACTTTAGGGGCACCACTAAGTGTTCCAGCAGGCAATGTTGCCTTGAGCACATCCAGCGCAGATAAATCTTCTTTCACCTGACCAATTACATTGGACACAATATGCATCACATGGGAGTAACGCTCGATTACCATTTGATCCGTCAATTTTACTGTACCAGTTTGCGCAACTCGACCAACATCATTACGACCCAAGTCGATCAGCATCAAGTGCTCAGCCAGCTCCTTAGGGTCAGCCAACAACTCTTTTTCCAAGGCCAAATCTTGCTCCTCGGTTTTACCACGCTTACGAGTACCAGCAATTGGCCGAACGGTCACTTGACCATCTTCCACATGGGCGAGTATCTCTGGAGAAGACCCCACCACATGGAATTCACCCAGGTCCAGGTAATACATATAGGGTGATGGATTTAGACAGCGCAGGGCTCTATATAAGTTTAATGGTGGAGAATGAAATGGTACTGTCATCCGCTGAGACAACACCACCTGCATCGCATCACCCGCTAAAATGTATTCTTTGACTTTAGCGACTGACGCTTCAAATTTTTCTTGACCCACCGATGATTTAAAGTCTGCTTCTGTCACTTCCCTTTTCTGCTTTGAAGTCGGTGCAGTAAACGGCTTGGAGTGTAAGGTTTCAACCAGCTCATGGAGGCGCTGTTTCGCAGAATTTAAGCTTTCTGTTTGGCTAGGATCAGCCATAACTACAAACAAAATTTTGCCTGTTAAGTTGTCAAAAATGACCACTTCTTCGGACAGCATGAGAAAAATATCAGGTGTATTTAATTCATCAGGTGGCGTGGTTTTTTGAAGCTTTGGCTCAATATATCGCACCGTATCGTAGGCAAAATAACCAACCAAACCGCCAAAAAAGCGTGGTAGCCCAGGTAGTTGAGGTACTTTAAATTGCGCTTGGTAGTCAGCAATATAGTTAAGAGGGTTTTGCTCTTGTCGAGTTTCTACTAGTTGGCCACTGACATACCGTTTAATTTCAAAGCCTGTTACTAGTATTTGCTCTTTGGCAGGCAACCCAATAATAGAATAGCGCCCCCATTTTTCCCCTCCTTGTACAGACTCTAATAAATAGCTAAAGGGTTGGTTGGCGAGTTTTAAATAGGTGCTAAGTGGCGTATCTAAGTCTGCCAGCACCTCATGGGTCACGGGAATACGATTATAGCCTGCAGCAGCCAGGCTGGAAAATTGCTCCGGGGTCATAGTGTCTCCTACTGTTAAATATCGTGATTAGTTTGCTTTGTTTTAAACAAGCCACCAATTACGCCATCGCCAGCTATGCACAAGGTCATCAGACATAGTTAGACATGGGTTAACAATAAAGCCGCTATGACTCACGCTTGTCTCCAGTTTACTGATTAAAAAATAAATGTTTTATCTATTAGCTACTACATATGCAGCTACTCAACTTAATCATACCCTATTAAAGTACCATGCTAGAAGCAACAAAAAATACAACAGCTTTTACTGTTTGTTAGCGACTCCAAACTAGCAGTTTTTGGTCAGTAGCTGCAGTAGCCACAATGCTTAAGCAGTGACCTGAGACAACTCAGTGCGCATGGTATCAATAACTGCCTTATAGTCTGGTGCGTTAAAAATAGCCGACCCTGCAACAAAAGTATCAGCACCCGCCTCCGCTATTTCCCGAATATTGCTTGTAGAGACACCACCATCAATTTCTAACCGAATATCCAAACCACTAGCATCGATTAACTGTCGAGCTTGGCGAATTTTGTTGAGGGTTTGAGGAATAAATTTTTGTCCTCCAAATCCTGGGTTAACTGACATCAACAACACCATATCAACTTTATCAATCACATACTCTAAATGGTCTAGTCGAGTAGCAGGATTAAATACTAAACCTGCTTTACAGCCACTCGCTTTAATCATTTGCAAAGAGCGATCAATATGTTCTGATGCCTCAGGGTGAAAGGTAATATAGCTTGCCCCAGCGTCAATAAAATCACCAATAATGCGATCAACAGGCTTGACCATCAAATGGACATCAATAGGAGCTTTAACTCCATAATCTCTCAACGCCTTGCACACCATCGGACCTATGGTCAGATTAGGAACATAGTGGTTATCCATCACATCAAAGTGCACCATATCTGCACCTGCTGCTAGTACATTGTCTACTTCTTCACCTAAACGAGCAAAGTCAGCAGAAAGAATACTGGGAGCAATTAAAAAATCTTTCATTAGTTAAGTTTCCAAGCAAATCAACATAGCGTGTTAATTTTAACTGATCCTCAACTAGAATTCATGAAAGAGGCAAAACCCCTATCTGTTTGAACTGAAAAGTGTTTAAAAAAACTTTCTGGATTACCACCGTCATAACAACCTGCTTATTTGCTGGGAGCTTTCCTCCTTTGAGCCTGGCCCAACAGCAGTCCAAAGCAGCCTCAGAAGATCCAACAGAATCTACAGTGGGATCAGAGCCGGCTGAACCAGAAAGCAATACAAACTCATCACCACCCAAGCCTGTAGTAAGACCTAGTCTGCCCTCTTCAGAACAAACCCTGTTTCAACTATTAAAAGAACGTCTCTCTACTGATGAAATTTTGATGTTACCTAAAGAGAAAGAGGGAGAAACATTTTTAGCTGCTTATTTACAAGAAAATACAGGCTCACCCAAAGGGGGGATTTTACTGATTCCTGCAGAAGGCCAGCATATCAACTGGCCCAAAACTATCCTGCCATTACGCAAAAAGCTGCCTGATGCAGGCTGGCATACACTCGCTATAATGCCAGTTCAGGGTAAACCACTTACGCCACCAGAAAGAACGTTTTTTCCTAAAGGTATTATTACATTAGCTAGTGGCCAGCAAACAACAGAAAGCCAAACGGAACCAGCAGTAGAACAACCAGGTGAGCAAGAAGAAGAATCCTCAGCCGAAACAGAAAAAACTGCTGACAGTGACAAAAAGCCAGAACAGTCTGAAGAAAATAAACCTGAAGAATCTCAAGCTGCCCCCCAGTCTTCTGAAAAAACAGAGCCTCCCTACGACCCCGTTAAAGACATGTACAACCGTATTAACCAAGGGCTAGATCATCTGGCTAAACAAGGATTGCTCTTTCAAGTGATAGTGGGACAGCGGGAAGGAGCACACTGGGCTCTAGCATTTATAGCAGAGCAGCAACCCAAAAATGTCCATGCGCTCATATTAATCAACCCCTCTCCTAGCCGGGCATTAGAGATGACTATTCCTAAACTACTAGAGAAGTCTCATTTACTAACTCTCGATATTTATATCACTCAATACCCAGGACCATCTCCCGAAGCCAACCAACGAGTTGCAGCCGCCCATCGCAGCAAAAACTATAACTACTTTCAGTATCGCTTGCCTGCCGCCCCTAATAGTCAAGAGACCACAAATGAATGGGTATTTAAACGAATAAAAAGTTGGTTGAAGCGCCGAACCAAAACCACAGAGCTTTCAACGCGCGCAAAAAAAAACAATAAACAGCTATCTATAGCTGCATTTGATCAAGAGTTAATAGTTTTTCGGTGGCTTTTGATTAGCTCATAAGCTATTTGAATTTCTTGGGTTTTTTCTTTTGCCAGCTGCACCATTTCCCCAGGCAACCCCTTGGCTAGTAACTTATCAGGATGGTGCTGACTCATTAAACGGCGATAGGCGCGCTTCAGCGTTTTGTCATCTGCACTTGGACTAACCCCCATCACTGCATAAGCATTATCAACTTGCTTTCCTAGCGAAGTTTTATTACGCCGCTGATAAAATTGCTGCTGAGCCAGGAAGCGCTGATGAATCAGCTTCAATTTTAGTGGGCCTATTTTTAATACTGCTGCAGCATCTTCCAGCACCCGCCATTCAGATTGAGTAATACGACCGTCTGCATATGCAGCTTGAAGCTGTAGTTCAATAAACATGTCTAACAAGCTTTGATTGCCTTTTAGCTGGCTGGCAAAATCGGTTAGCGCTTGTTGAACCGTCTGATTGTTACCCTGTTTACCCTGGTTAAATAATGCAATGGCTGCCTTACGCTGCTCCTGACTCAAACGCATATTAGCCATAACGGATGCTGCTTGCTGAATCTCCTGCTCTGATACTCGCCCATCCGCCTTGGCCAACTTTCCCATTACTAAAAATGTCGCTTTAAAGAAAGCGGTTTGAACTTGTTGTGCATTATTTTGGTAATCAGTTGACGCTTTAGGCGAACCATCTTGCTTTCCCCCTTGCAGCACCTGCCAGCGGGTTTGTCGGCTAAACGCCCATACCAAACCACTTAACATTAAAGCACCTAGCCAGCCGCCATAGCGCCAACCTATTAGTAAGGCAATTAACAACCCAACCCAACGAAACATTTTATAATTTCACTCAGTTACTATTTTTTTCAACTGCTGCTTTTTCAACTATTGCTGTTTTGGCCACCAAGTCATTTTCTAATTGCTTAAGCCGCTCAGGGGTTCCTACATCCAACCAATAACCATGATACTGCTCACCCGACACTAGCCCTTGATCAATCGCTTCTTTTAAAACCGGTGCCAATGGCCATTTAGCTTGGGGCAGTTTATTAAATAATGCCGGACTCAACACACTAATACCAGTAAAAGTAAAGCGCTGTGCTCTGCTTTTAAGTGTTACCAAACCATCTATCAATGAAAAATCACCCTCCACATTGTGGTCCGGATTATCCACCAACACCAAATGAGCTAAGTTATTTTCGGGTAAATGCAACTGCTCTAAAGGGTAGTCGCACCAAATATCACTATTAATCACAATAAAGGGAGCGTTTCCCAGTAGTGATAACGCATGAGTAATACCACCTGCAGTTTCCAGTGGCTCAGGTTCAGGAGAGTAGCTGATATTAACTCCCCAGCGGCTACCATCTTTTAAGTAAGACTCTATTTGCTCCCCTAAATAAGCATGGTTAATCACCAACTCAGTTATCCCTGCTGCAGCCAGCCGCTCCAATTGATACTCAATCAACGGTTTACCTAATACTGGTAGTAGCGGTTTAGGTGTTTTCAAAGTTAAAGGCCGCATTCGAGTACCAAGCCCTGCAGCCAAAATAATTGCTTTCATGAGATATCTAATGGCTCCTGTAGTATTTCTGGCTGGAACCAGGGCTGCGTAAATAGTTCAGGGAGCACTATTTCAGCAAACAACTGTTTCAGCGTTGCCAACTCTTCATATTGGGCTATCACCTCCATTACATAACCAATAACTACCGGCACGTCAGTTAAATAGCGATTTTTTTTATCTCTAATCGCTAACCGGGCAAATAAACCTAACACTTTTAAATGGCGCTGCAGCCCTGTCCAGTCGAACCACTTAACTATTTCAGCAAAGGAGTACGGCTGCAGTAGAGGTAGTTGTTGAACGGCTTGCTCCAACCAGGTCAATACCTGTTCTCTTGGCCAGCGGATATAGCAGTCTTTAAACAAAGAAGCCAAGTCATAACAAGCCGGCCCCCATACCATCCCCTGAAAGTCAATCACCGCTAACTGTTGCTGCCACACCATCAAATTACGACTGTGGTAGTCTCTGTGTACACAAGTCTTTGGCTGAGATAGCAACTCATTAATGATATGTTGCTTAATATTACTAATTGCTTCAAGTGTTGCATTATCTACAGAGATGTTGAGGAGTTTCTCGAGAAACCAGGGTTCAAACAAATCCATCTCTCGCATTAAAAAAGCATCATCGTATGATGGAATGGTTAACCCATTAGGCATCTGAGCTGCTTGAAACTTTGCCATATCAGCCACCGCTTGCTGATATAAGTCAGTTGCTGATAACTGATTAAGCTGATCTAGTAATAATGTGTCACCCAAATCTTCCAATAACAAAAAGCCATTGCTAATGTCATACGCATAAACTTTAGGCACCTTTACATTTTTTTTATATAAATACTCACTAATATCGATAAATGCTTTACAGTCTTCAAACTTTGGAGGCGCATCAACAGCAATTAGCGTACAATCTGTACTAGGCTGGATTCGGTAATATTTTCGAAAACTCGCATCACCGTATAATAAAACAAGTGGTACTTGATGATTTGTGTGATGCCAGTTAAATTGGCACTCTATGGTCGGCAACACCTGATTAAGCCAATTTGAAAGCACTTGCCGCCTAATATTCATACAGCCTTTTTACCATTTACAAATTTGCTAGTGATTGTTAATTAAGCTTATCTGTAGACCAAGTTTAGAAAACAAAATCTATAACTCAGGTCTCAATTGCAGAAATTCTTTATGCGTTAGATAGCTCCTACTAACACCCATAAATTATTATGCATTGGCTTTTGCTATGTATTGTTTATTATTTATAGCATTTATAAACTCTTGGGTTATTTCCTTGAATTGCGTCACTTGGCAATCTTATCCGACAGGAAGCCTGGACTGAATAGCGATGGCAGTAAAAAAGTTACAATTCACAAACAATATACACTGGCTACTAACAACTGGTTTGTTAGCTGGATCCACTAGCCTTACTCTCTACGCAGCTCCTCAAGGAGAACAGAATAGTGAGTGGCACTGTCTGCCCGGGGCTAACGGCCAAGGCTGGAATTGTAATGTCCAGTCAAAACCGCCAGGTACCGTCAAGCGTGCTCCACGCCCTCCTGAAAAAGCCGGTGCAGCAGATACCTCTGCTACAACTATTGCCAGTCAAGAGGAGCCTGTGAATGCAAGTCCAGTTCATGAAGGGGAGGCTTTTGGCCCACTTGCCTTACCTCAGCTTGACTGGGTGAGCCTGGACCAACTGACAGAAGAGCAGCGACAACAAGTCGCTCCCCAGTGTTCAGGTGCCTATATTGAGCCATTTAGGCTGGGTATGGACTATCAAGGCAACCCTGCCGACGCCCCTATTTACGCAGAAGCACAAGACTCAGAGTATGATCAGGATGGTACAGCTAAATTTACTGGCAAGGTATTAATTCGCCAGGGTTATCGTCAGTTACAAAGCGATAACGCCACCTTACATCAGAATACTGATACAGCAGAGTTTGAAGGTAACGTCATCCTAAGGGAGCCAAACCTGTTATTGGTAGGTCAGCAAGCCGCTGTCAACCTTCAGTCTGGGCGTATGGACATTAAAAATGCACGCTACCTTTTCCATAAAAACCACAGCCGTGGAGAAGCAACAACGATCACCCGACGCGAGGATGAGCTAGTTGTTTTAGAGAGCGCCAACTATACAACCTGCCCCCCAGACAGTAATGCCTGGACATTAACAGGTAAAGACATCACATTAAATAAATTTACCGGATTTGGTTCAGCAAAACACGCCACCATTCGTGTTGCTGGCATCCCAGTTTTTTATACACCTTACATTTACTTCCCCATTGATGATCGACGCCAATCAGGTTTCTTAGCGCCAACGATAGGCACCTCTGGGGATAACGGCTTTGATCTTACTACCCCTTACTATTTCAATTTAGCGCCAAATTACGATGCTACTCTTTACCCTCGTTACATGGCTGAGCGAGGCTTTTTGCTTGAAGGCGAGTTTCGCTATTTAACACCCAATAGTTCTGGTGAGGTAGGCGGCGCCTATTTAGGCAGCGATGATTTAAAAGATGGTAACCGCCAAGCAGGAGAGGATCGCTGGTATGCCAACTGGATACATGATCAACGCTTAACAGACCGCTGGAAATTTAATATTGACTACACCAAAGCCAGTGACAAAGACTATTTTAGAGACTTTGGCACATCCCTAGAGGTCTCTAGCCAAGACAACCTCAATCAAGCCTTTAAAACCGTTTATAACGGTGGTGATAACAAGCACAGCTGGACCTTCACAACGGCTGTTCAAAAATATCAAAATATGAGCAACACCAGTGATGACTCCTATGAGAAAGTCCCTCAATTTGAGTTTAAAGGTAACTTGCTGGCAGATAATGGCCTTGAGTTTGATTATCTAACTGATGTTACCTATTTCACTCGAGATAAAGACTGGAAGTACCAAGGCCAAGTTGCAAACCGAAGTCCTGAAGATATTGAAAATGACGTAACTCGTAGTATCTATGGTGAAGGAACCAATGAATTTACCAATGCCAAAGGCTCCCGCTTTTATGCAGAAACTGGTGTAAAATATAAGTTTGAATGGCCTTATGCCTTTGTTACTCCTGGCCTAAAGTTCAAACATGTCCAATACAGACTAACAAACCTAGACAGGGAAGATTTTGTTCCAAACGGTCCAAGAAACCAATTTAACCTGAAATACGACACCAGTCCTAGCACAACAACACCTGTATTCACCCTAGATAGTGGACTGCTCTTTGATCGTAAAGTCCTGTTTGGCGAGAGTCAGTTCACACAAACTTTAGAGCCTCGAGCCTTGTATGTTTACTCGCCAGAAAAAGGTGATCAAGAGCAAAACCCTGTATTTGATACTTCAAGTAACAGCTTTAGTTATGCGCAGTTGTGGCGAGACAACCGTTTCAGTGGCTATGACCGGCTAGGCGATGCTAATCAAATCGCTCTCGGGGTTACATCCCGCTTTATTGAAGATAACGGCTTTGAGCGCTTCAGGGTAGGTACAGGGCAGATATTCTATTTTAAAGATCGAGAAGTCCTTCTTGACCCTAACCACTTTGACACCACTAATAACCCAAGCAATGATGTCAATATTGACGAGAGTACACGCCGTTATTTAGATGACCAAAGAGCCTCTACATCACCATTAGCATCTGAACTGGTGTGGAATATTACCTCAGCACTTTCATTCAAGCAGGACTGGATTTACAACACCAATGAGGGGCGTAATGAAGAGTTTGCCTCTAGCCTTCGCTACCATCCTGACTATAATCGCCTGCTGAACTTCAGCTACCGTTTCCGTGACCAGGTAGACCGTACTCGTAAAGATGAAAATGGTAATGCCATTCCTGGCCAGTTTGCAGATGGGGATATTGAGCAGGCTGACCTGTCGTTTATCTGGCCAGTGGCATCCAACTGGAGTGCACTAGGTCGCTGGAATTATGATGTCACCAATAGCCGCCGACTTGAAGCGATGTTTGGTGCTGAATATGATAGCTGCTGTTATAAAATACGCTTTATTGGTCGTCAGTGGATTGATGGTGACGATGATATAGATAATGCAGAGACCGATAATGGTGTTTTTGTTCAGTTTGTCATGAAAGGTTTAGGTAACTTATTTGGCAGTAAAGTCGAAGGTTTCTTAGAAGGGATTGACGGTTACCGTGAACGGGAAGAGCGCAACAAGTTATAATTATGAAGTGGTATAAACAACTTATTTTAGCCACCTGTATTGGGATGGCATTTAACCCAGTCAGCGCAAGTGCAGAAACCCTCGATCGGATTGTTGCAGTTGTTGATAGCGATGTGGTAACAGCCAGTCAGCTGCAAGAGCGGCTGGCCATGGTGCGTCGTAAACTAAGGCAACGCGATACTGAACTTCCTCCAGAGGATGCCCTGACTAAGCAGGTTTTAGAAAAGCTGATTATTGAAAGCCTGCAATTACAAATGGGTGATCGTGCTAATATTCGAATTAACGAACAAACCTTAGGTGATACAGTTAATCGCATTGCTCAACGCAACAACATGTCACTAAGTGAGTTTCAACAAGCCTTAGCCCAAGATGGAATTTCCTTCGAAAAAGCCCGCGAGCAAATTCGTCGTGATTTAATTATTAATCGTGTTCGAAAACGCAGGGTTGCAGATAGGATTCAGGTGACTCAGCAAGAAATAAAAAACTTTCTGCAATCAGAACAGGGGAAATACCAGCTTTCCGCAGATTACCGATTAGGTCATATTTTAATTGCCCTTCCTGAGTCAGCAACACCCAACCAGGCTAACCAAGCGAAACAGAAAGCAACTACTGTCTACCAAAAGCTTAAACAAGGCGCCAATTTTGGTCAGGTTGCAGTAGCCGTATCAGATGGTCAAAAAGCCTTAGAAGGTGGCGATCTTGGCTGGCGTAAAGCTAATCAACTGCCGTCTTTATTTGCCAACCAAGTACAATCGATGAATAAAGGTGATATTAGTAAACCTATTCGTAGCCCTAGTGGGTTTCATATTATTAAACTGATTGCTAAACGTGGCGGTCAAGATAAGCTAATGCAAACCCAGTTTAAAGCTCGCCATATTTTACTTAAACCCAGTGAAATACGCTCTGAAAAGCAAACGAAGGCACTGGCTGACCGACTTTATTTACGCTTAGAAAATGGTGAAGACTTTACACAACTGGCCAAAGCCTTTTCTGATGACTCTGGCTCAGCTTTAAATGGTGGCAGCTTAGATTGGGTAAACCCAAATGATATGGTCCCGGCCTTTCGTGACAAATTATCAGAAGTATCTGTTAACACGATTAGCAAGCCATTTAAGAGTCGTTATGGCTGGCACATTTTACAGGTACTGGATACTCGCCAACAGGATATGAGCAAGCTGGTTCAAGAAAATAGAGCTCGAATTATTTTACGGAACCGCAAGTACGAAGAAGAGCTGCAAAACTGGCTTCGACAAATTCGTGCCGAAGCCTACGTAGAAATAAAACTGTGAGCCATTATTGCCCCCGGATTATTATCACCTCCGGAGAGCCCGCAGGCATAGGCCCAGACCTATGCCTTGCATTAGCAGCCCAGCAGTTTAACGCACAGCTTGTAGTAGCTGCAGACCCTGCCATTCTTACAGCACGAGCCAAACAATTAGGACTAGAAATCCAGCTACAGACTTATGAACCAAAGCAGCCTGCTAAACCAACTCCATTAAACCAATTATTGGTTTTACCAACTCAAACGCAACATACAGTCATACCAGGCCAACTCAACCCAGCCAATGCACAACATGTGCTAGATATGTTAGACATTGCAATTAAGGGTTGTTCTCAGCAGGAGTTTGCTGCAATGGTAACCGCCCCTATTCACAAAGGAGTTATCAATGATAGCGGAGTTCCTTTTAGCGGCCATACTGAATACTTAGCTTCAGCCACAAATACACAACAAGTGGTAATGATGCTAGCCAGCGGTAGCTTAAGAGTGGCGTTAGCAACCACCCACCTTCCACTTAAAACCGTATCAGCGTCTATCACACCCACACTACTTGAACAAGTCATTAGCGTGTTACACCAAGACCTTCAGCAAAAATTTGGTATCGCCCAGCCACATATTTTGGTTTGCGGCTTAAACCCTCATGCTGGTGAGGGTGGGCATTTAGGTACAGAAGAGTTTGAAATCATTACTCCAACACTCAATCGCTTAGCCAAACAATTTGGCTTTAACCTAACTGGGCCACTACCTGCTGATACTGCTTTTACTCAAAAACCTTTAGCTCAAGCTGATGCTGTTTTAGCTATGTACCATGACCAAGGACTACCTGTACTTAAATATGCAGGATTTGGAAATGCAGTCAATATCACCTTAGGCCTCCCCTTTATTAGAACATCGGTTGACCATGGCACAGCCTTAGACTTAGCAGGCACAGGGACAGCTGACCCAGGAAGTTTGTTTACTGCAATTGAGTACGCGATTAATATGTCGCAATCTCAACAAGGCTGAACTATTAATTTCTTTATGGCTAATCCCCCGACTTTTCACCACAGGGCACGCAAGCGCTTTGGGCAAAATTTTTTACATGATACCGGTGTTATTCAACGCATTATTCAAGCTATCACTCCACAACAAGACCAACACTTGGTTGAAATTGGCCCTGGCCAAGGAGCCTTAACCGCTAGCTTGGTAGCATCAGGCAGTGAAACTCATGTGATTGAGCTTGATCGTGATTTAGTACCAGGATTATTAGCAAGTTTCGCTAGCTACAACAACTTTCATCTACACCAGGGAGATGCACTCAAATTCGATTTTAAGCAACTAGCAGATCCCAACCAAAAAATCCGGGTAATTGGTAACCTACCGTACAATATTTCCACTCCTTTATTATTTCATCTATTTAGCTTTCGAGAACTAATTAGTGATATGCATTTTATGCTGCAAAAAGAAGTGGTAGAAAGGCTAGCAGCTCAGCCAGGCGAAAAAGCATACGGCAGGCTTGGTATAATGGCTCAGTATTTTTGCCAAATTGATTATTTATTTACAGTCAACCCTGGTGCGTTTAAGCCCGCCCCTAAAGTGGACTCCGCCATTGTAAAGTTAACGCCGCATCGATCAATTGAGCAGCCTGCTGAAGACATTAAGCAGCTCGAGCAGGTAGTAAAACTGGCTTTTAGTCAGCGGCGCAAAACCATTCGCAATACACTTAAGTCATTATTTGCCGCTGATGAACTTCACCAGCTTGCCATTGACCCTACCCTTCGTCCGGAACAAATCACTTTATCGCAATTTATTAGCCTGGCTAATTATTTGGCTAAACGCTAAACAATTTAAAACACTATACTTAATATCATGACAGATACTTGCCCTCATCCAGTTAAAATTGACGTGGTTACAGAATACTTGCCCCATGAATCTGAGCCTAATGAGTCTGAATTTGTATTTCGCTATACAATCACAATTACTAATGAAAGCAATCAAACCATAAAACTGTTATCTAGACATTGGATAATTACTGATGGAGAAAACCAGGTAGAACATATCCAAGGAGACGGCGTTGTTGGTCAGCAGCCTTCCATCGCACCAGGTACCAGCTATACCTATAGTAGTGGCTGCATTTTACCAACGCCGGTTGGTAGTATGTATGGCAGCTATCAAATGCAAGCTAAAGATGGTCAGCTATTTAATGCTCCAATAACTCCATTTACTTTAGCGGTACCCAACATAGTTCACTGATTAATACTGGGCGAACGATGGCTACTTATGTAATTGGCGACATTCAAGGCTGTTTTTATCAGCTACAGTGCGTACTGGAAAAAGTTAATTTTAGTCCAGCTGAAGATAAACTTTGGGTTGTAGGGGACTTAGTGAACCGAGGACCCAACTCACTGGAAACCCTACGATATATTTATAAACTGGGTGATAGCTGCAAAATTGTCCTTGGTAACCATGACTTACATTTATTAGCCATCGCTCACGGAGTGCAACCCCACAAAAAACAAGACACGTTAAGTGATATTTTAACCGCTCCTGATCGAGACCAACTACTCCATTGGCTACGTCATCAGCCGTTAGTTTATTACGATGAAGCTAACAATATGGCTATGGTACATGCCGGAATTCCTCCACAATGGTCTATAAAAAAAGCATTGGCTCGTGCCGCAGAAGTTGAAGAAGTATTACAAGGTGAGCACTTTATCGACTTTTTAAGTAATATGTATGGTAACCAGCCCAACCGCTGGGATAAAAGCTTAAAAGGTTGGCCACGATTACGCTTAATTACTAATTACTTTACCCGGATGCGCTTTTGTAATTGCCTGGGTGAGTTGGAGCTATCCGCTAAAGGCTCCCCCAAAGAAGGCCCTAAAGGTTATAAACCCTGGTACCTACACAGTAAACGCAAAGCCAAAGATACCACTATTTTATTTGGTCATTGGGCTGCTTTAGAAGGCAAAACTGAAAGTGAAAGCCATAATGTTTTTGCCCTGGATACAGGCTGCGTATGGGGCAATCACTTGACCCTAATGAATGTAGAATCCAAAAAAATCACCACCTGCCGATGTAAAACGCAATGAGTGAATTCAAACGAATTTCTACCACTGATGCTTTCAACCACTTGCAACAAAGTGCCATCTTTGTTGATATTCGTGATTTGAGCAGCTATCAACAGGCCCACATTCCCAACGCTACTCATGTAGATAATCAGGGCATTCATGATTTTTTAGCTAATGCAGAACTAGAAGATATCATTATTATCTATTGCTATCATGGGCATAGCAGTTTAGCAGCCGCACATTTTTTTGCTGATCAAGGTTTCAGCAATGTATACAGTATGGATGGCGGCTTTACTGCTTGGCAGCAGGACTACCCTGCTGTTTGCGAAAATACAATGGAAGAGTAGTATTCATTTAGTTAGTAGCCCTATGAAAGTATTTTTAGTTGGTGGCGCAGTCCGCGACCACCTGTTAGGTAAGTCTGTTAAAGATCGAGACTGGGTAGTTGTTGGCAGCACTCCAGAAGAAATGCTGGCTAATGGTTTTGAACAAGTAGGCAAAGACTTCCCGGTTTTTCTTCACCCTCAAACCCATGAAGAGTATGCATTAGCACGTACTGAGCGTAAGCAGGGAAAAGGCTACACAGGTTTTATATGTCACACAGCTCCTGACGTCACTCTTGAAGAGGACTTATTAAGGCGAGACTTAACTATCAACGCTATTGCCCAAACTCCCGATGGAGCATTAATTGATCCATTTCATGGCTATCAGGATTTAAAGCAAGGCATTTTACGACATGTGTCGCCTGCATTTACTGAAGATCCTTTAAGAATATTGCGTGTTGCTCGTTTTGCAGCACGCTACCATCATTTAGGTTTTACTATCGCACCAGAAACCATGTCATTAATGGTTGAGATGGTTAATTCTGGAGAAGCTAGCCATTTAGTAGCAGAACGAGTATGGCAAGAAACTGAACGGGCATTAGCTGAACCACACCCAGCCATTTATTTTCAAACCCTGCATCAGTGCGGCGCTCTGAATATTTTGATATCGCCTTTAACTATCAACCAGCCAACAATGCCTGCTGCAGCATTGAACACTTTAGATGCAGCAGTTACAACCACACAACCTGAGATTGTTCGTTTTGCAGCATTTATTATTAACCTGTTTGCCAGCAATGAATTAATTCAGCAGCCAACCGCCATCGGCCATTTTGAACAGTTTGCAGAAAATATCAAACTGCCTAACCAGTTTAAGGCAACAACAAAAGCAGGTATTCAATTATTACCTCATTTAACTACCACGCCACTTTCCGAAGAAATTGTTTGGCAGTGTTTAAAGCAAGCGGATGCTGTAAGACGACCAGAACGATTTACCCATATCATCACAGCTATTGAGATTGCCGCAAACGAGCTGCAGCAACCACTTATTTTAACTACTGATCAATTACTAGGTATTAGCCAACAATTTAAGCAAATTGATATCAAGCAACTACAGGCACAAGGCAAAAAAGGTAAGGCGTTAGGCCAGGCAATCGCTCAGCAGCAACTTGAAATCATCAATAAAGCACTCGCCCAAATATCTCATAAAACCATATGAATATGTCATATAGCCAAGTTACACAATCAGCTAAAAGCCATTTATTTTTGAAGGTAAAATTTGTTTCTCAATAGTGGTTGGTTTATCACCTAGCACTTCACCATTAGGGCCTGAAACTCGCAATATATCAACTGACTGTGAAACAAGAGTAGTGGTATTTACAGCTAGTCTATCCACGAATGTTAAAACGTCTCTAGCAGGTTGCTGGTAGTAGCTTTCCGTAATGAGTGCCGCAGGATCAAGCCTTTGGTTTGAAGGGCCACACCATAACAAATCCAGGTCTGCCACTTGCCTTGACTTACAGTCTTGTGGGGCTCTGCCAACTTGCTGTTCTGACTGCTTACACCATTCATTTAAAGCCTGTTCAGATAAGTCTGAATAGAAATACAAAACACCATTACAAAAATCAGCGGCATTTTTTACACCAACCGGTTTAGTCATTACCAGTCGGCTCAACCAAACCTGATTGAACCTTACAACCAGCACATTAAGAATTTTAGGAATTTGAGTCATTGGCTGCACATTACAGCCAATGCCGAGCAATACTGCTTGCTTCATTGGAATATCAATTAGTTAGTTCATCTGCTCACGGGTGCGGAAACACTCAACAGCGGCGATTCCGTTTTCAATAGCTTGCGGCTTACGAATTTTTATTTTAACAGCTGCAACCGAAAACTCAGTAAAGATCAGTCGAATTAACTCACCTGCTAATTTCTCCAGTAACTGAAACTGTTCTTTATTGCAGTATTGGGTGACTAGCTCTGCTACTTTGGCATAATCCAACGCATCCGTTAAATCATCAGATTGCATTGCAGCAGTGCAGTCTATATCCATTGCCAAATCAATAATTAATGGCTGAGGCTGCTGTTTTTCCCATTCATATACGCCAATAACCGTGGAAACCTCAAGCTGCTCAATTAATACTTTGTCCATTCAACTCTCGTCACTTCTACCAAATAATTACATCAATCAACTGAAAATATTAAGTTTCCACTGCAGTTAATGCTTCCATTGGCCAGCGTGGCTTTGGCTGAATAGGGTCCACTTCCTGCTCACCAGCCAAAAGTCGTTGGCAGCCAGCATAGGCAATCATCGCGCCATTATCAGTACAGAACGCTGGTCGCGGATAAAACAATGTAGCAGACTCTTTCGCCGCAATACTGGTTAACCTATCTCGCAGCATTTTATTAGCACTAACGCCGCCAGCAATAACCAAGCGCTTATGTTGAGTGGCTTGCAGTGCTCGACGACACTTGATCGCCAAGGTTTCAACCACCGCTTCTTGAAAAGCATAGGCAATATCAGCCAGAGTCTGCTGGCTTAAGTCACTGTTTTGCTTAGCTGCTTGAATTGTATTCAAGGTATAGGTTTTAAGCCCACTAAAACTAAAAGCCAAACCAGGCCGATCTGTCATCGGTCGAGGGAACTTGTAGCGCCCAGGTGTACCATCTTCAGCAAGCTTGGCAATTCGTGGGCCACCGGGGTAATCCAGCCCCATCATTTTCGCGGCTTTATCAAATGCCTCTCCTGCCGCATCATCAACCGAGTCTCCTAATAGCTCATACTGGCCAATACCATTAACATCTACTAGCTGGGTATGCCCACCTGAAACCAATAAGGCAACAAAAGGAAACGCAGGTGGCTGCTCTTCTAGCATAGGGGCCAACAGGTGACCTTCCATATGATGCACCCCTATTGCAGGGATATTAAGGGTATAGCTGAGTGATCGAGCAAAAGTAGCTCCAACCATCAAGGCGCCAATTAATCCGGGGCCATTGGTATAAGCCACTGCATCAATATCCTGCTTTGTGAGTGAAGCCTGCTCCAACACCTGATCTAATAAAGGCACAAGCCGCTGAATATGATCGCGAGAGGCTAACTCAGGCACCACGCCACCATAATCAGCATGCATGGCCACCTGACTAAACAAAGCCTCACCCAGCAGGCCTCGGTTACTATCGTAAACAGCAACACCGGTTTCATCACAGGATGTTTCAATACCTACTACTATCATCTTGCACTAATACCAAAAAACAAAAGCCAATAATAAAATAACCACACTGCAAATACGATTTAACTTTTGCAATTCTCTAAGGCCACTAACCTACCCTTTGCATTTCTTGACAGAACCCTTTAATATTCGCCACCTTCATCGTGGTCTAAACTGTGTGATGACCACTTACATTGAAACTAACCATAGACTTATAAAGGAAGGTGTAATCTGCATGCCTGCGGTAAAAGTAAAAGAAAACGAGCCTTTTGATATTGCCCTGCGTCGTTTCAAGCGTTCTTGCGAGAAAGCTGGTGTTTTGGCTGAAGTTCGTCGTCGTGAGCATTACGAAAAGCCAACAACTGTACGCAAGCGCAAAGCAGCTGCTGCTGTAAAACGTCACGCTAAAAAGCTACAAAGAGAACAGCGTCGTCGCGAGCGTTTGTATTAATTTTTTCATTCTATTGCCAATAACCTGTCAGATATAAGCAAACAACAACATGGCAAACTCAATTAAAGATCGCTTAGCTCAAGCCATCAAAGACGCAATGCGAGCCAAAGATAAACCTCGCTTAGCCGCCCTACGTCTTGCTTCTGCGGAGTTTAAACGCATTGAAGTAGATGAACGAATTGAGATTGAAGATGCCAGAGCAGTTGCCATTCTAGATAAAATGGTCAAACAGCGCCGGGATTCAATCAATCAATATCAACAGGCAGGCCGTCAGGAACTGGCTGAACAGGAAGCATTTGAAATTGAGATTATTCAAGAGTTTCTGCCAGAGCAACTTACTAATGCAGAACTTGACCAGTTGATTGCTGAAGCCATTGCAACCACAGGTGCAATGAGTATGCAGGATATGGGCAAAGTGATGGGTATTCTTAAGTCAAAAGTGCAAGGCCGTGCAGATATGGGGGAGGTGAGTAAATTAATCAAAAGTAAGTTAAGTTAACAGACTTACTACTTACCCTTGCCTACCTTTGACAGCGGCGGTAGATTTAAAACTACTGCCGCTTATCTTAACACCTAGCTCAAACATTTTCTGAAATCGTTATGGCGGGACTGATTCCTCGCACTTTTCTTGATGAATTATTAGCTCGCATTGATATTGTCGATGTGATTGCCTCCCGTGTTGAGCTAAAAAAGGCTGGTAAAAATTACACAGCACTTTGCCCCTTTCATCACGAAAAAACGCCTTCTTTTTCAGTTAATTCAAGCAAACAGTTTTATTATTGTTTTGGCTGCGGGGCAACAGGGAACGCGTTAAAATTTATTAGCGAATTTGAACACCTAGACTTTGTTGATGCAGTTGAAACATTAGCTCGCTCATTAGGATTAGACGTACCCAGAGAGCAACAGCATTATCAACAGCCAAACCATCAAGCCTATTATCAACTTCTGAGTAATGCAGCTGAATACTATCAACAACAGCTGATTAATCACTCTCAAGCCCAGTTGGCAAAAGATTATCTTAAATCACGCGGTGTTACTCACGCCATCTCTCAACAATACGGCCTTGGTTTTGCACCCGCGGGCTGGAGTAACCTGATTAATGCCCTTACCTCTCAAGCAAACAGCTTAACCAAACTTGAGGAAGCAGGACTGGTCATTCAACAACCAGAAAAACAGTCCTATTACGATCGATTTCGTAATCGCTTAATGTTTCCTATCAGAGATCAGCGGGGTCGAGTCATTGCATTTGGTGGCAGGGTATTTACAGATGAAAAACCCAAATACCTCAATTCACCAGAAACGCTTGTTTTTCAAAAAAGCAAAGAATTATATGGGCTCTACGAAGCTAAACAGCAAAACCGTCAGCTTACCAGCTTAGTGGTAGTTGAGGGCTATATGGATGTTATTGCACTAGCCCAACACGGCATTACTCAAGCAGTAGCCACTTTAGGTACTTCTGTTACAACCGATCATGTTCGCAAATTATTTAAGCAAACCAATGAAATTATCTTTTGCTTTGATGGTGATGAGGCAGGTAAAAAAGCAGCATGGCGAGCCTTAGAAAACTCTTTCAGCAGTATAGAAGATGGCTACAGTGCAAAATTTTTATTTTTACCTCAAGGAGAAGACCCAGACTCTGTTATCCGCAGCGAAGGGCCAAAGCAATTTCAACAACGCCTTGATAATCAAAGCCTGACTTTAACAGAATATTTTTTTCAGCAACTGGAATCACAAGTCAACCTGCATAGCTTGGAAGGCAGAGCTAAATTATCAAAGCTGGCTTCTCCTTACCTCAATAATTTAAAGCCCAGCACATTTAAACAGCTTATTGAAAATCGCTTAGCAGAGTTAACCGGTATAAGCCCCAGTAGCCCTACCCCCTCTGCGCTTTCAGCCCAACACTCAACACCAATTACAGTTTCAAAACCAACGGGGCAGATACCTTCTTATTCACAGCCTCAAACAGCCCAGGTAGTCCGCTCACCAGCTGAGACAGCGCTACTATTACTGTTTATTGAGCCGACCTTAGTCAGCCAGGTAAATTTTGATAATTTCCATGGCAGTGCTGCTGATCAAGCAACTCAATTACTCATAGATGCCATGCACTATTTTAAAAAAAATCTACTTAGCGACAATCAGCCTCAAGAATCAATTGGTGAGTTTATTGGTCACTATTATGGAACTACCGAAGGGAATCGACTCAAAGAAATCTTGAACAATTCTGCACCAGAAACGACTAAACAAACAAACCTGTTATTTATTGACAGTATTAAACGAGTACAAACCAAACTTTCGGCTGCCACTTCCAAACAACAGCTGAACGAACTGGCCAGCAAAGCCACTACACTCAACGATGAAACGAGCAAAGCAGACTATTTAAAAGCATTCGCACGACTACGGCAGCAAAAAAGCAATAATGATTGAAGAAAAAATGAAGGTTATTTTTCGATACTGCAAAAATACAGCTAAACTGCTAGAACAGCGCTTTAGAAATGGGCTATAATTTCGCTCTTACCGTCGGCACATCTGATTTCGTTGTTAAAGGGTAACTATGTCCGAAAATTCGCAGCAACAATCTCGCCTTAAAGAGCTTATCGCGCGCGGCAAGGAACAAGGCTATCTTACTTATGCCGAAGTAAATGACCACCTACCAGAGGATATCTCAGATCCAGATCAAGTGGAAGACATAATCCGCATGATCAATGATATGGGAATTACGGTTTATGAAGCTGCGCCCGACGCAGATACCCTGCTATTAAACGAAGCAGACACAGACGAAGCAGCTGCTGAAGAAGCTGCTGCCGCACTGGCAGCTGTTGAGCAAGAAGCAGGGCGTACTACTGACCCCGTACGTATGTATATGCGGGAAATGGGAACAGTTGAGCTACTAACCCGTGAAGGTGAGATCAGCATAGCCAAGCGTATCGAAGAAGGTACGCGAGACGTAATGAATGCCCTTGCGTATTTCCCCGGCTCGGTTCTAAATATTCTAAACGAATACGACAAAATCGTAGAAGAAGAAGGCCGCTTAAGCGACCTATTTAATGGCTTCATCGATCCAGACTCTGAAACAGCAGCAGCTGTTCCTGCAACAGAAGAAGAGGAAGACGAAGCACTAATAGCCGATCTCGAAGACGATGAAGACAGTGATGATGATGAGGACAAAGAAAGCGGTCCTGATCCAGAAGAAGCACGAATTCGTTTTACAGAGATACGAGAGCAATTGGAAAAAGTCATCTCTGCCACAGAAAAGCATGGCAGAAATAGCAAAGAAACAGGCACAGAGCTAGAGCAGCTAGCGGCTCTATTTATGCCAGTTAAGCTAACACCCAAACTATTTGACTTGTTGGTTTTTAGAGTTCGTAACGCATTAGAGCGAATTCGCTACAACGAAAAGGCGATCATGCATTTGTGTGTTCGTTCCGCAAAAATGCCACGCAAGGAGTTTTTAAAAGCCTTCCCAGGCAATGAAACAAACCTTGACTGGTGCGATACATTAACCAGTAAAAAAACAAAATACGCTGAAGGTATTGATATATTCAAACCTGAAATTCAGCGCTCTCAGAAAAAACTGTTGGCTATTGAGGAAGAGTTTTCCTTAACTATTCCTGAAGTAAAAGAAATCAATCGTCGCATGTCCATTGGTGAAGCTCGGGCACGCCGCGCCAAAAAAGAAATGGTTGAGGCAAACCTGCGTCTGGTAATTTCTATTGCCAAGAAATACACCAACCGTGGCTTACAGTTTCTTGATTTAATTCAGGAAGGCAACATCGGCTTGATGAAAGCCGTTGATAAGTTTGAATACCGTCGTGGCTATAAGTTTTCAACCTATGCCACTTGGTGGATTCGACAAGCCATTACCCGGTCAATTGCCGATCAGGCTCGGACTATTCGTATTCCGGTACATATGATCGAAACCATTAATAAGCTAAATCGTATTTCACGACAGATGCTACAAGAAATGGGTAGAGAACCAACACCGGAAGAGCTAGCTGAGCGGATGGAAATGCCTGAAGATAAAATCCGCAAAGTGCTAAAAATCTCGAAAGAGCCTATTTCAATGGAAACACCTATTGGTGATGATGAAGACTCCCACCTGGGTGACTTTATCGAAGATGCCACCATTGAATTACCCGTTGACTCTGCCACAATTGGTGGCCTGAGAGATGCCACTCGGGAAGTACTTTCTGGATTAACGGCAAGAGAAGCGAAGGTATTAAGAATGCGCTTCGGTATCGACATGAACACTGACCACACGCTAGAAGAAGTGGGTAAACAGTTTGATGTCACCCGTGAGCGGATTAGGCAAATCGAAGCCAAAGCCTTACGTAAACTGCGCCACCCTACTCGTTCTGACCACCTCAGAAGCTTCCTGGATGAGTAGTACCTGCAACACAAGCAGTTAATTTCAAATTTAAAACCAAAGGCACCTATCGGTGCCTTTTTTATTGTCTAAAATAAACTTGCACAACATCACACACTGACATATTATGTCGCTATCATATACTCGTAGTAACAAAAAGCTAACAATCAAGCTAGTTACTGCATTTTATCAGAAGTAAGGAACACATATGGATGTCACTAAGCTGGCAGAAAAGTTTAACGCTTTGTCATATCACGACACCTATCATTTCGACTGTCAGCCGATACCAGGCGCCCCTCCAGTGCTACAAGTCACTGTAAAAGAGCTGGATGAACTGCCGGTATACGTCACTATTACCAGCCAACAAATACTATGCATTGTTTATTTATGGACTGACCAAGAAGTTAAAGCTGGTAGTAAAGAAGCATTATTAAATACGTTACTAGAGCTTAATGTACCGATGCCACTGTCTTCTTTTGCTAAAACAGACGACAAGTATCTTATATATGGTGCTTTATCGCTACAATCCAGTTTTGAAGATATATTGCATGAAATTATTACGCTTCATGATAATGCCATGGAAGCCACTAGTGCCTTAGCAGAATATTTAGTGTAAACAAGGTGTATTATGAATCTAATTAAAGCTTTTTTAAGCAAACTAGAACAGTCACTCAGCAGCTTAGAACAACCCACGGTTCATTCAGCAGAAGAAATTAATAACATTATTAAAGAAAATGCTGCAACACTAAAAAAGCTTAAAGAAACGCTGACAAGTAAGCAACCGCTGGTAACGGAGCTAGAGCAACATAAAAATGATAAAGCCAAGCAGCTGGCACATTTAGAAAAAGAAATTGATCACTTATTATCAACCGGGCATGAAAGTAAAGCATTATTAAAATCAGAACAGAGCGCTACTCTTTCCGTTGCTTTAGAGGCTATAGAAGCACAATATCATGATCTAACCAGTCTGATTGAAAAAACCAAACAGGCTATTGAAAGAAGTGAACATGCGCTGATAGAAGCACAACGTGAACGACTTATTCAAACTAATATTGACGGTGTTAGTCAGATAAACCTCGCCGTCGCTGGACACTTACAGCAAACGGGTCAACCACTGGTTACAGCCAGCTGCATAAAAGACAAAGGGCTGACAAGACATAAAACTACAAAAAACAGTCAGCCATCTTGGTGTAATGGCACTATGCATAGCATAGCCCAAAATACCGAGGTTAAAACCATTCGTCAGTTAATGCAGCCCAAAACTTAACTTAATTAATTCACCTGACAAACATACGCATTTTTTATGACTAAAGACACCAAGCTTCCAGAAAAATGGCAACAGGAAAAGAAAGCGCTTAAAGCCGTACAAGTTGCTTTCGATTTGGGAGCTGAAATTCAGTTACAAATTCGTCGAGAAGCAGTCGATAGGGGCATAAACCCTTCAGATCGAGTTAGACAAATTCTTGGTTTGCCAGTTCATCGAAAACCACAACGGCTTAGGCTATCTATTTCACTTACAGAAGAGGATTTTCTATTTCTCGCAGACAAATTTAATCTCGACCCTGGTAATAAAGTAGAAATAAAACATTTGGCTGCAGAATTACTGGTAGAACATGTTTCTAAACCCCAAACTGAATAGCAAGGCATTTACTATATGGAAACCTTTTTAAACACCATCATTTCATTTCCAACTGCTATTTACACTACTTTATTAGGTATCGTCATTTGTTACTGGCTATTTGCACTTATAGGAATGATGGACATCGATATTTTAGATACTGATGCAGAAATAGAAGCCGATGGTGATGTAGAAGGTCTCAGCGGCATTAGCGGCTTAATGGTGACACTTGGCCTAACTGGCGTACCAATTACCATAATAGTCTCGTTCTTAGTACTGTGGGGTTGGTTGATCACCTACTTTACCTCATTATTTTTAATCCAACTTTTGCCTTTTAATTGGCTTAAATGGATAGTCGGTACAGGCATTATTGTAGTGAGTTGTGGTCTTTCTATTATTTTAACCGCACGCTGTATCAGGCCTATAAAACCTTTTTTCAAAAGTAATTATGAAAAGATTACTTTAGTAGGCAGAGAATGCACTGTTAGCACTAGTAAAGTTACTGAAAAGTTTGGCCAAGCTATTTGTGATCTAGGTAGTACTGAACTCATCCTTAATATCCGCCATAAAGAACCTAATACTATAAAAAAGGGTGATAAGGTGACAATTCTAGAACATAACCAAGATGAAAATACTTACCTTGTTGGTGACTTGGATATCAATAACTAACCCCCCCAAAATACATTCAATAAAACAAAGGAGTAAAAAATGGACCTATCTGGCGTAATCCCAATAGCAGTTACTATTCTATTAGTACTCATTGCATTTATTGCCACTGTAGTTGCGATAAATAAATTTTATGTCAAAGTCGAGCAAGGTGTTGCCATGATTGTTAACACCATGCGCCAAGAACCTGAAGTCACTTTCACTGGCAGGTTTGTATGGCCTGTTGTCCATAAAAAAGAATTTATGGACATTTCCCTTAAAACCATCGAAATCAGTCGTAAAGGCACCGATGGCTTAATTTGCAAAGATAATATCCGCGCTGATATCGTTGTCGCTTTTTTTGTGAGAGTAAACAAGAATGCTAATGACGTCTTAAAAGTAGCAGAGCGAATAGGCTGTAATCGTGCTTCTGATCAAACAACTTTAGAAGAGATGTTTAGCGCTAAGTTTTCTGAAGCACTAAAAACCGTGGGCAAGCAAATGGACTTTGAAGATCTCTATCGTGAGCGCGCCCAATTTAGAGAACAAATTATTGAGCAATTAAGCCCTCCTGATAATGATTTAGGTGGTTATGATTTAAGTGATGTAGCCATTGATTACATCGAGCAAACCCCTATTACCCAGCTTGATGATCACAATATCTTAGACGCTCAGGGGATTCGGAAAATTACCGAACTCACAGCGCAACAACATGTTCGTACAAATGAGTTGCAGCGTGAAGAAGAAATGCAAATCAAAAAGAAAGATGTTGAAGCCAAAGAAATGATTTTGGAGCTTGAACGTCAACAAGCCGATGCAGAGGCCAAACAACAGCGAGAAATTTCCTCGGTTAAAGCGCGGGAACAAGCTGAAATTGATAAAGTACAAGCAGAAGAACAGTTAAAAGCTGAACGGGCTCGTATCGAGACCAGTCAGGAAATTGAAGTCCAAGAACAAAACAAACAACGGGAAGTTGAAGTTGCCGAAAAAAACCGCGAGCGTGCTTTAGCCATTGAAACAGAAAAAGTAGAGCGGGTCAGACAGTTAGAAGTCATTTCCCGTGAAAAAGAAGTGGAACTGCAACGCATTGCCAAAGAAAAAGCCTTGGAAGAAGAGCGTAAAGCTATTGCCGATGTAGTACGTGAAAGAATCGCTGTTGATCGCACAGTTGCAGAAGAAGAAGAACAAATAAAAACCTTACGGGTAGTGGCTGAAGCGGATCGACAAAAACAAGTGACCGTCACTGATGCGGAAGCGGAAGCGGAGCAAGCTTTAGTTAAGCAAATTAAAGCTTCTGAAGCGGCAGAACAATGTGCACAACATGAAGCCAAGCAAAAACTCACTTTAGCACAAGCTAAACTGGAAATTTCTGAAAAAGAAGCGCAAGCCAAAATCCGCTTGGCTGATGGGGTTAAAGCAGAAATCGCAGCACCAGGGATAGCCCAAGCCGAGGTTGAAGAAGCGAAAGCGTTGGCCTTAGAAAAAACGGGTTTAGCAGAAGCCAGTGTATTGAAAGAAAAAATGCAAGCAGAAGCACAGGGTACAGAGCAGGTTGGGCTTGCTGAAGCGAAAGTGACCGCTGAAAAAATGGCTTCTGAAGCAAAAGGCCAAGAAATGCAAGGCATGGCTGAAGTAAGAATAAAAGATGCTGATGCTCTCAGTGAAGAAAAACAAGCCTTAGTACAAGTGAAAGTGAAAGTGGCTGAAGCGGAGGCCATTGAAAAGCAAGGCAATGCTGAAGCAGAATCGATTCGCCAGCGCTTTAAAGCAGAAGCCGATGGCTTACGCGAGAAGTTTGATGCAATGGCCAGTATGAGCGACGTTGCCCGTGATCATGAAGAGTTTAGAATGAAGCTGGATACGTCTCATGCTGAAAAAATGGCTGAAATTGATATCAGTAAAGACATCGCAGCCTATCAAGCACAAGTGCTGTCTGAAGCGATGAAACAAGCCAAAATTGATATTGTTGGCGGTGGTGGAGATTACTTTGACTCGTTTGTTAAGTCGCTTTCGGTGGGTAAAGCGATTGATGGTGCTGTAGAGAAGTCCTCAACTATCCAACAAGTGGCGGGTATTCTCACTCACTTTTTAGCTAATGCAACCAATAAAAAAGACACTGAAGCTGCTAAGAAACTACTTGAAACAGCTAAAGAAAAACTGCAACCCGGTGATGAGAGTTAATCACTAAATGTCAAGGGCAATGAATTATCACTGCCCTCTTTTCTCCTTGTTATAGTGTCTTTTTACAACATCTCCATTGCATGGCAAAGAGGTATTCTACAGTGGAAGTCAACTCAGCAGATCAGCAACTTGCCCAAGCCGTAAGCCAAGACGGCGCCTATGATATTTTACGCAAGCGGTTAGAAGAACAAGCAGAACAGTTAAAGCAAAAATCGGCTTCCCTTAACCAGCAACGCATTAATACCTTTGGTCAAACTCAATTAGAAGTGATTGGTCGTACCCGCGCCCGCACTGAAAATAATTGTGTTGCCAGGGATATTGTTCGCATTGGCAAAAAGCTGTTATTTGGTTACAACGTTTATATAGGCCTTAAACAAGAGACCAGTATAGAAGATGTTTTTGCATTATATCAGTTAAAAGAAGAAAACAATGAATTTCAGCTTGAAGAAGTCCCTATTAAAGGTAGCTTTTTAGACAGCACTAAATTCCAAGAAGATTTTAACGAGTTATATACCTACTACAAACAAGCAACACTTATTCAATTGCGTGTTTCAGAATCCAGTCTGCTGGCTGCTTTTCAAATTGGCAAAAAAATTACTGATATTCGCGTATTTCGCTGGCAAATCACCAAAGATCATATTCAATATGTTGATAACCGTGGTGAGCGTGATTTTACCCTTCCCCCTTCCCACGACTTTGAATGGACTAAAACCGGGCGAGAAGACCATGTACTTGGTGATCACCCCCATATCAATATTCTCAACAAACTGTTTGTTGAAACTATTAATGGTGATCTAACAGTAAAAATAGAAGACAATACCGATACAGGACAAGGGATTTACAGCGAACCAGTAGAAGATAAACACCAGTCGTTGGATGATGCTGAAGTCTGCTTTGCTGAGTTAGGCCAGTTAATTCTATTAAAAATAAAACCCTATCGGGAGCAGCAATGGCGCTATTTGGTGTATAACGCTCTGCTTGATACCGTTGTAAGAGTTGATCAAATTGGCCTGTCTTGTCTCCAGCTGCCTGAAGACCATGGCATTATTTATCCAGGCGGTTATTACCTGCCCGGCGGCGAACACAAAACTTTCAGCTCAATCAACACTGATAACCTAGAATACAAGCGCACGATAAAAGCCCCTAATGGCGAAGATGTGCTTTATGTGTTTTATGAAGCTGAAGAAGGCCGCTTTGTCCTTTGTTCTTATAATCTAATTCAAAAAGAGCTGGCCAACCCAATTGAGTGTCATGGCTATGGTTTGTACCCAGAAGGTAAAATGGTCATTTTTACGACAGCCAGTACTGAACCTACCCGGATTCACCCGATGCAGGTATGGCAAACCCCCTACTCTTCTGACGAACATGCAGCAGCCCAAGAAACCGCAGGCGGGTTCCTAGCCACTATTGGTAATGCTGAGCTGGTGCGTGCGGTATCCGACATTTTTAGCATATCTAAAGCAGTTTTACATTTAAGCCCCAGCACTAATGTCTATGAAGGATTAATTGCTCAATGCAAAGTACTGTTCGATAACTATTACTGGTTGGACGAAGCAGCTGTTGATCATCTAGCAAAAGATGTCCATACCATCGTTGAAACAGCAGAGATGGTTTTAGATGAATTTGAAAAAGTTCAGCACATCCAAAAAACAGCTAAAAAGGTTTTACAAGAAGCTGAAACCAAACAAACAGAACTCATTCGCAATCTGACTCCAGAACGTTGGAATAGCCCTGATTTATTTGTTAATGCCTTGGATAGCTTGAAAAAGCATAAAGGCCATCTTTTAACAATCCAAGACACTCGCTATATCAATCAAGCACGCTTACAAGTGCTTAATGAACTACTTGATAGCAAGTTGGCTGAAATCAGCCAGGCCACTGTCAAATTTATCAGTTCAGACCAAGCACTAATCCCTTATCATGAAAAAATCACAGAATTAGATACTAAAGCCGGCCAGGCTGAAAACGTTAAAACGTTACAAGATACCTTAGACACGATCGAAGAAACTGCCAGTGGGTTGGATTTACTGACCAATATGTTATCGACACTGGATGTTGAAGATGCTCCACAGCGCACTGAAGTATTAGAAACTATTTCGGAAATTTATGCCAAACTTAATCAAACTAAAGCCAGAGCCAATAACCGGCTGAAAGAATTAAGCAGCAAAGAGTCAGTTGCAGAGTTTGGTGCACAATTCAGGTTATTTTCTTTATCCATTACCAATGCCTTAAGCTTGACTGATACACCAGAACGCTGTGATGAAGAATTATCCAAACTGGCCATCCAATTAGAAGAAATTGAAACTCAGTTTGCCGAGCATGATCAGTTTCTTGCTGATATTTTGCAAAAGCGTGAGGAGTTGTACGATACCTTTGAAGCAAGAAAGCAAACTTTATTAGAAGAACGACAACGGCGAGCTCAAAGTCTTTACGACTCTGCTAAACGAGTATTAACCGGCATTGAGCGACGAAGCCAGACTTTTACTGAGTCAGATCAAATAAATACATTTTTTGCTTCAGATACGATGATTTTGAAAGTTCATAACCTGGTAAAGCGCTTGGTTGAACTGAAAGAGTCAGTAAAAGCAGATGAACTAAGTGCCTCATTAAAGAGCATTAAAGATCAAGCTCTAAAAACCCTGCGAGATAAACAGGATATCTATGAAGAAAGTGGTCAGGTCATTAAGCTGGGTAAACACAAATTCAGTGTTAACACCCAAACTCTAGATACCACCATCCTTCCCCGTCAGGATGGTTTGTATTTACACTTAACTGGTACCAATTTTTACCAACCACTTGTGTCGGAAGAGTTAAACCAATTAAAAACCTATTGGCAGCAAAGCCTGGTTTCTGAAAATGATCGAGTTTATCGAGCAGAATATCTGGCTTATCAATTTTTACAGGCAGCTGAACTGCAACAAGAAGACATGAGTCATGAAAAGCTGCAAAAACTATTACTTAATGAATCAGACTTGCTAAAAGCCGTTCGTGATTTTGCCAGCCCTCGATATCAGGAAGGATATGAAAAAGGGGTCCATGACCACGATGCAGTAAAAATTATTCAAAAGTACACCAGTCTTAAAAATACCCAACAGCGTCTTAGCTATTCGGCACGCGCCCGTGCTGCTGCAGCATTATTCTGGGTATACGGTTTAGATAAAGAGCAGAAAGTCAGTCTAAAAAGCCAAGGTTATACCGCAAAACTATTGATTGAAAACCTGAACAGCAACCAAGCTTATCTTCAAGCTAAAAACGCTATTGTCGAGCAACTACAACAATTTAATGAAAACCAATTATTAGCTTTTAGTGACTCAGAAATTGATAATGCAGCCAATTATTTAATTGAGTCATTGGGGGATAGCGACTTAAAATTTACAGTCAGTCAACAAGGGGTTGAACTTGCTCAACAGTGCATGCAGTTCCTTGAGAAAATTAATCATCGTCGTCAGTTGCTGGATACCTTAACCCAACTAAAAAGCCAGTTAAAAGAACAGTGGCTACTGGTCACTGCTTGGTTAGAAGCCTATAGCCAACAACAAGCAACCGACTATGCTGATATTATCCTGGCAGATGCAACCAGCTATATTTTACTAGAGCACGACATCTCATTTATGACCGTTGCCTTCCAGGCAGAACAGCAAATCAGCGACTTGCTAGGCGACCACCCTTTAATTAATAGCAGTACCTTAAGCTTTAATCTGGCAGAGTTTAATGATCGACTCACTCACTTTAATTTAGCCGATGTACCTGCATTTAAACGTTTTGGCGAACTACGCCACCAATTAATGGAAGAACAACGAGAGTCTCTCCGTTTAGATGAGTTCAAACCCAAACCTTTAGCTTCTTTTGTACGTAACAAGCTTATAAATGATGTGTATTTTCCTATTATTGGTGATAACTTAGCCAAACAAATGGGCACCATAGGTGATAATAGACGTACAGATTTAATGGGACTGTTATTACTTATTTCACCACCTGGTTATGGTAAAACAACTTTAATGGAATACGTTGCTAACCGGTTAGGGTTGATATTTATGAAAATCAACTGCCCTGCCCTAGGTCATAATGTATTATCCCTTGATCCACAAGAAGCACCCAATGCCACTGCCGCCCAAGAGCTGCAAAAACTCAATTTAGCTTTAGAAATGGGCAATAATGTCATGCTTTACTTAGATGACATCCAGCACACTCATCCTGAATTTTTACAAAAATTTATCTCCCTTTGTGATGGTACCCGTCGTATAGAAGGGGTTTGGCAAGGCAAAACAAAAACCTATGATATGCGTGGGAAAAAATTCTGTGTGATTATGGCGGGCAACCCCTATACCGAATCAGGAGAAGTATTTAAGATTCCTGATATGCTGGCCAACCGGGCTGATATATATAACCTGGGTGATGTATTAAGTGGCAGTGACCAGCAATTTAAGCTCAGTTATATCGAAAATGCACTTACCTCAAACCCAGTACTGGCACCACTTGCTAATCGTGACATGGCTGATATTTATAAAATAATTACCATGACACAAAATAAAGAACAGTCTTCCAGTGAATTAAGCTATCAATACAGTGCGGCTGAGCTGGATGAAATTATTGCCGTACTGCAGCGGTTATTTAAAATCCAGGATGTGGTACTTAAAGTTAACCAGGAATATATCCGCTCAGCAGCTACAGCCGATAAATATCGCACAGAGCCTCCTTTTAAATTACAAGGCAGCTATCGTAATATGAATAAGATGGCTGAAAAAGTGGTTGCGATTATGAATGACGAGGAGCTGCAATCGCTAATCGGCGATCACTATTTAGGTGAAGCCCAAACCTTAACCAATGGAGCAGAAGAAAACTTACTAAAACTTGGCGCTTTACGTAATAGTCTGTCTGATACAGAAAAAAGCCGCTGGCAACAAATCCAGGAAGAATTTCAGCGTATTCAATCGCTGGGAGGCGATGACGCTGATAGTATTACGCAAATGGCTAATCAAGTGGTCACTATTAATCGCAATCTTCAAACCATTAACAGCACACTGGCCAGCCAGCAAGGTACCAGCACCTGGCTAGAACAATTAACCGACCAATTACAAACTGTTGGTCAACACTTGCAGCAGTCTAGCCAACAACAAGATCAAAGCATGGCCATATTAAATAAGCAAGTTAATGGATTAGTTACTGTATTAACTCAAGTAGGTAAACAAATCACCAAAGTAGATAGTGGTGCTAAATTAGAAAATGGCATACAGACATTACGTCAAGCAATTACCGAGAAACAAGCTAATATTCAAATTGTTAATCAGCCAAGTGAAAACTTAGAAGATATTATTCGTACCTTAGCGATGACTATCGAGACAAGTTTTATGCCCGTAGTAACATCAATGAATCATAAAATTGGACTTGACCAAAATATACTACGTAAGGTGAACGAACTGACTCATCGTCTGCAACGTTACCAAACTCCAAAGACAGGATCAAAACCTGTAAAACCTTAGCTATTTACGAATGATTATTAGGCTTTATTACCATCGCTAAGCACTAAGGATGGTAATAAAGTCTAATAATCATCTTTTACTAGCTCAGAGCCTGCATAATAGCAGTCCAATGCCTGATTTTTACGACCAACCCGTTCAAAGGCATTACCCAGCAAGCGTAGTAAATAAGGGTCCTTTTTATATATGCCATAAGCTTTTAATAAACAATTAAGGGCTTTATCAAAATGGTTGTTTAACAGCGCTTGTCGGCCAGTCCAACATAATTCTATATAACGGTCTGAGAGCTGACTGGGTAAATCTTGCAAAAATTCAAAGCTGGGAAACTCCAAAGGTTGCTTGATTAACGCAAACAACCGTTCTATATCAGTTTCATTATAATGCTTGATTAATTGTAGCTGCTGCTCACCCCAAGCAAATTGTTGCTCCAGATAAACTAAAATTGTTGGCGGCAGATAGTAATTTTCCAATAAGAAACCAAACAATACATCACTAATAGTCTGTTTTCTATCAAGAGTCCAATGAGGTAAATCAGCCAGTAGTCGCTGCCATTCTTCCAGTTGGATTCGGCGCGGAAAATCTGCATATAAGATTTCCAGTTGAATAACAAAGTCATCCAGTTGGGTTACAACCAAGCTCTGTGCTTTAGGTTTTTGCCTACTATTAAACGGCAGTGACTGGTTTTGCAAGCCAGACTGGGCTTGCACTTTTGCATGTTCCAGCGCCCTACGAAGTTCTTCAAATAAAGCTTGCTGGGTCGCTAGATCCAACAATTTTAGTTTGCTGGCATAAGCATGCTTAATCTTTTTGATATCTTCAGTAGACTCTATGCCAAGAATGTCCCAACAACTCATAATAAATATAATTCTGCTGCTATTTCATCAAATAATTGGTTTAAGTCCCTATTCACCTGCCGTATTTTTTTAGTATCTTGTTGCGCTAGCACCGTTTCAAATTCCATTAATAGCTCACCAATATACTCACGCTGTTCACCCAGTGCTTGCTCATAAAGTCGCTCTCCCCGTGCCATTAATAAACGGTTCTCCATGCTATCACGTGGGTGGATTTTAATTTCAGATAAAGCAGCAAGCTTCGCGGCAATTTCTGCCGGAGTAAGCAAGCCAGGATATTCTTCAATAACAGTTGTCGCCTGTTGCCCCGTTGATACTACTTTAACCTCTACTTCTAAAATACCATTCACGTCGTAGGTAAAACGTATATCAACCGCTTCTTCACCAGCTGGTTTGGGGGGTACTTCTATCATTAAATTACTCAGCTTAATATTGTCCTTAACTCGTCGGCTTTCTCCCTGATAGATTTTTATATTTACTTTTGCCTGCTGGTCAGAGGAAGTAGTAAAACGCTCTACTCGCGAAGCTGGTACAACAGTATTACGTTCAAGAATGGGACTAAAAAGCCCAGAATCATAATAACCGACACGGCTAGATGACACTTCTACTCCCAGTGAATAAGGGCACACATCCGTCATGACTATTTCTCTTAGCGCCTGATCCTTTTGTTTTAACCCAGCCTGTACCGCAGCCCCCATAGCAACCACCTGGTCTGGATTTAAATGGCAACTTGGCAGTCGGCCAAACAGCTTTGCCACTAGAGAGCGAACCAATACCATTCGAGTTGAACCACCGACTAAAATCAGCTCATCCACATCAGCAGGTTTTATTTTGGCATCACGCAGTGCTCGCTCTACTGGCAGCCTAAGCCGGTTAATTAATGGCTCGCAGAGTTTTTCAAATTCGTCTCGGGTGACTGTGAGCAATGCCTGCTCATCATTATACTTAAACTGTATTGTTGTTTGATGATGAGTACTCAGTTGGTGTTTGGCTCGATTAACCTGACTCCGTAAATGGGTATAGGCTGCCTGGGTTAATTCCTCTTTATTAGCGTTAACTTTTTCACAAAAATAATTTAAAAGTACATCGAGAAAATCTTCTCCACCCAAGTGGTTATCACCAGCACTGGCATTAACTTCCATTACACCATCAAACAGTTCCAATACAGATACATCAAAGGTTCCGCCGCCTAAGTCAAAAATCATGTAATGTTTTTCAACATCAGGACTTACCATGCCATAAGCTAATGCAGCAGCAGTTGGCTCACTAATAAGTCGCTCTACTTTTAAGCCTGCCAGCTGACCTGCTAATTGAGTGGCACGTCGTTGCTGTTCGTTGAAATAAGCAGGCACACTAATAACCGCCTCTGTCACCTCGCAGCCTAAATAAGCTTCCGCATCCGCTTTAAGTGCTCGTAACACAAAAGAAGCTAAATCCTGAGGCTTAAATGTATGATTGGCTAACGAGTATTCTTTTTCACTCCCCATATACCGTTTGAACAACTCAACCGTAACGGCTGGGTGTGTGTATAAGCGTTCTTTAGCTGCCTTACCAACAAGCACCTCACCATTATCATCCAACCCCACTACAGATGGAGTTAAAGCATCACCCAACACATTTGGGATAACAACAGCCTGTCCATTCTGCCAAACACTTATCAAGCTGTTAGTGGTTCCCAAATCGATACCGATGATACTCATACTATTAATTCCCTATTCACTGAAAAACCAAAACAATAGCTACATCTGACATTCGCTTGGCCATGAACTACTCAAAAAGTACGCTACTTACTAAAAGAATAATTCACTAATGTAACAAAAAATCAGCGAGGGTAAGCAGAATTCAATCTAGTTTTAGCAATTTAAACGCCAGACCAATGTCAAAGAGAAGCGATATTAGAGAAACCCAAAATAGCACGCTTAATAAAGATAAGCAGGCAGCAACTAAACTGTGACTTAAAGCACGCATAACTCGGAAATCATTTTATTTCTACCATCAACACCACTAATAGCAGCTGCACCTAAAGTGTATAAAAACATATAAAAATAAATTTTGATTTTCTCGAAAAATTATCACCCGCTGATTATATATCAGTCACAATTCATTTTAGGGGTGAAGAGTGATGGTAACACATCTCCTGGGTGATCCGGTGCGATGACAACAGTCCATTCATATACCCATTAACCAAAAAACTATTTGATACCTATAAACAAAAATATAATGAAATACCAATAGAGTTTTCATTTTGTACTTACGATGCAATCTCAGCATGGCAGACTGCGGTTAAAAAAGCTGCTAGCTATACACCTGAAAAAGTATCACAAGCTCTAAAAGGGTTGGCATTTACTAGCACACGAGGCAACAGCTATATACGTACATTTGACGGTCAAATGGTAACTTCTGTTTATGCGGAAAAATTCAAGTACAGTCCAGAATACTCATTACCAATCATGAAACCACTAATAGAAATAAAAGCAAGTCAAACACTACTTTATGAAGATGAGATACAGGCAATTAGATGAATTAGTCTCGACCTAATCTGACATTTACTTCTTGCATAAGAGAGAGTTACCCGCTTTTCTTAAAGGCATCATCATCTTTAAATCAAAGCACAAAGGTAACTCTCAATGATCCATACTAGCAACCCCATCATTAAACACAAAGTTGGTTTATTAAATCTTGCAGAAGAGCTTGGTAACGTTTCTAGAGCCTGTAAAATTATGGGTGTATCGCGTGATACGTTTTATCGTTATCAAGAGCTTGCTGAGGAAGGAGGGGTAGAAGCGCTTGCTAACCAAAGCAGAAGAACACCGAACCTCAAGAACCGTGTTGATGATTCCACTGAGAATGCAGTTGTTGCACATGCTGTTGAGTACCCTGCTCATGGGCAAGCAAGAACAAGTAATGAGCTTAGAAAACAAGGTGTATTCGTTTCAGGAAGTGGTGTTCGATCTATTTGGCTAAGGCATAATCTAGAAAATTTTAAAAAGCGATTAAAAGCCTTGGAAGAGAAGGTGGCGCGTGAAGGTATCATTCTTTCGGAGTCGCAAGTCATTGCTCTTGAAAGAAAAAAACAGGATGACGAAGCCTGTGGTGAAATAGAAACCATGCATCCTGGTTACCTTGGCTCTCAAGATACGTATTATGTCGGCAATTTAAAAGGCGTAGGACGTATTTATCAGCAAACGTTTATTGATACTTACAGTAAAGTGGCTTTTGCTAAGCTCTATACCACTAAGACAGCGATCACTGCTGCTGATATGTTAAATGACAGAGTATTACCCTTCTTTGAGGAGCAGCAATTACCGATGTTACGAATATTAACCGATAGGGGGACAGAGTACTGTGGGCGTGTTGAAGACCATGATTATCAGCTCTATCTGGCAGTAAGCGATATTGATCACACTAAGACAAAAGCGAGGTCACCACAAACCAATGGTATTTGTGAGCGATTCCATAAAACGATTTTAACTGAGTTTTATCAAGTTGTTTTTAGGAAAAAGCTCTACACGACTCTTGATGAACTGCAAAAAGATTTAGACGATTGGACAAATTACTATAATATTAAACGAACCCATCAAGGTAAAAAATGCTGTGGACGAACTCCAATGCAAACATTACTGGATGGTAAGTCGGTTTGGGCGGAAAAGAATTTGGCTCAAATCTAAACTGACAGATGCCTGTAGAAAAGTGGGTAACTGTACGATCAGGTCTGAGCCACTACAAATTAGAAATCAACCTAATTAACCTCGACTCAGTGATTAATCACTGAGTCAGACTTACTCTAAAGTCCTGACTTTACAAATCATTCGTGAAAGGCATAACTTGCTAAAAATTCTGCTGTTTCTAAGTGCCCATGCTTCCTAGCATAATGTTCAGCAGAATGTAATTTTGAGCGAGCTTTAATATCCGCACCATTCTCTAATAGCAGTTTAACCATTGCTAAATGCCCTTTTTTGGCTGCGAGTGTTAATGGATGCCAAGTTTTTCTCAAACCAAAGTGGTTAGGTTTAGCACCTAACTCTAATAAGACTTTTGCAGCATTAAGCGAGTTCTTTTCAGCGGCTATCATAAGTGCAGTTTTTCCTTCATCATCTTCCGCTTCTAACTTAGCCTTATTTTCTATTAATAATCTAATTACTTCACTCTGATCATTTTTTGCTGCATGCATTAAAGCCGTCCTTTCATCCCATGATGTCGCATGGAGATTTGCACCACGCCTAAGCAAAAGCCCAACAATGGCAACTTCTCCATTAGCTGCTGCTTTCATCAATGGTGTATAATCTTGAGGCTGTGTATAGGACTCAATATCAGCTCCATATTTCAGTAGAGCATTAACAACTTCTGGATGACCAGCCCCGGCAGCTAACATAAGTGGAGTATTACCATACTCATTTAGCCTTTCAGTGCTTGCTTTATTTTTTGCTAGTAGTTCTACTGCCTTATAGTGGCCTGCTTCTGCAGCTAACATTAGCGGTGTTGTACTACGAGAGTAGCTATTAGATGAGTCAACCCTTGCTTGGTGCTGTAAAAGCACTTTAATAGCTTGAATATGCCCCTGGGCAGCAGCCAACATTAAAGACGTATTACCTGATTGGTCACGACTTTCTATATTACGTTTATCGTTGGTTAGCAGTAAATCTAAAATGTCTGCATGACCATTTTCAGCTGCCAACATCGCCGGTGTTTTACCATCAACTGTAGTCGAATTAAGCTCTGCACCTGAAACTAAGAGCGTTTCAACTATATCAAACTGCCCAGCACTGGCTGCTATCATTAATGGTGTTTGTTGTTTTTCTAAACGGGTATTAGGCGACACATTAATGGTTAAAAGATGCTCGACCCAGTTTGAGTTTTTGGTATTTAATGCCCAGCTCATTAAACCTCTTGCTAAAGTTCCTTGTGGAGCCTGCTTTATTATGTCAGCTAAAGCATCTGTATGGCGCTCTATATAGTCATTTGTCTGCTTACTGCTTAAACGGTCAAAAAAGTGCTGCCATTGATTGGAAGCAGTTAAGATTTTTGGAGGTAAATCTAATAAATACTCAGTATTGCGTGTGTTATTAATGGCTTCAGATACTAGATTAATACAATCATTCTGATGATCATTCCCTGTCGGCCAATAGTCAGGTACCAGGTCTATCAGGTCTTTTGCTGTTAACAGTCGTAGCTCCTGCTGAGGACTATTAGGTACAAAAGTTTGAATAAAAAACAACTCGCCTTTTTTAATAATTTCAGCAGTTGGCTGTTTTAAAGTCGTAAATGAAGCAACACTTAATTGGTTTGGGGCTAGTGATGAATTAGCTGAAAAATAAGCAAGCTCAGCAGTCTCTGATAGCCAGTTTTGAGTTTCTAAAAAACGTGTTAGTGATAAGGCTGCCAACGTTGTTCCTGGCTGAAGGCTTAGACTATCATCATTTAAAATAAATAAATCTTCGTGCTTAATGACATGAGATTCACCAGGAGCTAACCCAAGCTTACGATCCATTTGATCTAAAGCAGTTTCAATTTTTTGGTGTAGACTAGTGTGCTCATCAGTAGTAAAAATATCTGCACTATAATCTTCAAAACTAATAGGCTTTGAAACAGCCTCCCCTCTTAAGGTTTTATATTGTTGCCAGGCAGACTCAATTTCTTCATTTAAAGGTTGCAGTAAGCTCTCAATTACAACTCTAGGGCTTAATTTTTCGAAAACTTCACGATAAGCTGCTTTGACATTTTCAGAAGTCACTGCAACTTCTGAAGTATAACGATCTTTAATTTCTCTCAAACCAAACTGTTTAGCTAACGCATTCATGTATGCATTTACATAGTGAATTTCATAAGTTTTTTTGGGGTTATGTTGCTTTCTAACAAAACCAGCAATTATTTGCTCAATTGATTTTTCTTTTGAATATTGCAAGCTCTCTGCTATGCCACCTGCCGCTAGTGCAAGCTCTCTTGCAGTGACGAGAATATTGGATAGGGTACCTTCTGAACACACCGTAACCCCTTGAGCTAAATTTTGTAGTGCATTTTTCCGAGTATGCAAAGGTATTTTATCATTTTGAAAGAGCCCTACCAGTTCATCCATTGACTCTTTTCCCATACCATATAAGGTATCAATCATAGGACCAAAATAAGCCGGGTTATCAAACAACCGATTTTCTAGTGTCGAAAAAGCCTGGTTACAGTCAATCTGCCAATCCTGAGCAAGCCGTTTTAGGGCAGTTAAATTTTGTCGGTACTCTTGTTCAAATTTAGAAAAATCAGGAGAGTGCCGGAAACTTGATAAGTCTTTGTGTAGATTAGGGAGATACCGAATACCTATACTTTCAGAATCATTCAATCCCTGCTGTGAATGATTAGGGTCGTAAGTAGGCTGATATACATTGTTAAAAAAGGTGGAAGAAAATGATGATACAGCTTGAGGCATAGTGACTAAGTTCCGTATAGTGCCAATAGAAGCATAAAAAAGTAATACCATAATCAGAGCAAGTAATTACTGATATTTATCTAGCAACTTCTTACTCTGAGCTGTTTTTATTGTACGACAATAAAAGGGTAAAGTGTACTGCGCTAGATCCTACAAAGCTTAAGGACACCTCTAATATGTAGCCGTTATGTTATTTTTTGTTACATGGTTGTCAAAGGTATTATCCATAGTGGATCATCATCACTGCATAGACACACAGGTCAATAGCCAATACATCAACTAAGTCAGTCTAGTCATCTACAGCCTATGGTGATAATGATGATAGGATTACCCAGTCTGCGAATTATTATGCTTGTTTCTAATTATTGCAATTTAATAACTAAGATGTCTTGAAAATAGCAGGGTTCTGTTATAGTTTCACAAAAAGTAACTTTTAGAGTAATAGGTTTTGTTACATAAGGCTAAGATGGTAAGATGGATATTTAAATGGAGAGCAAGATGGTAAAAATAACTTCTTTTATCGACATAAAAAGAGTTTTCGCGGCCACAATATTCTCGGCATTGACAATAACCCCCTCAGCAATACTAGCTGACCCTATTGCGGATATTAAAGCGTCATTCTCAAATACTACCTGTCACAAGCAGTATGAAAAGGATGGTAACCAAGATAACTATTGGGCATGTGCAGAAAAATTATTTCAGCAGGCAGACAGCGAGCTAAATAAAACTTATCAAAGCTTAATGAAAAATGGATTTGAAGGACCTCTTGCAAAAGATAGCCGTAATGCACTAAAACACTCACAGCGCGCGTGGATCAAATTCCGTAATGCTGACTGCGACAGAATTGGGGTAGTAGCTCGTGGCATTTCGAATGTTGATGTCATGTTTTGTAATATCTACCATACCAAGCTACGAACCATTCAATTAAGCAACTATTGATTGATGGTTTTTCAACATTGATAAAGTCACTGCTAGCTAACAATTTAAGTGTATGAGGTGTACCGAGCCTCACTCAATTGTCTCTATAATATTCATGCTTTGCTTTATGCTCGTGAGTTTTTTTTCATTTTCTTTTAAAAACATGTTGAACTCTTGAATAATCTCAGGGTGCTTTATTGTAGACAAATGAAAAGGATTTAACACATAAGGCAAGTCTGGATCTACTATTAAAGACTTCAATTTAACCATGCGTTGAAGATGAAAATTTGCTACTGAAAGCTCCATATCAGCTCCATCTACTCGCCCTAATATAACCATCTCTAACAGATTAGGAGCATCGCTAGATCGATAAATTGTTACCTTTTTTTGATCAATCAATTCCACGTCCTTTGTTCATTGGCAAAACCAACGTTCCCCCAATGGTAGTCACCACTGTTTTACTATAAACAACCCGCACATTTTTCTTCATATTTGGTGTCCACCAAGGATGATCTGGATATAAAAAATCAAGTGTTTTTTCTATCAAAAAACTTTCCTTTAAGCGTTTAATTGGTAGCGAATAATATTTCAATCTATATCCTTTTTTATCAGCAAAGAGGTCAAAAACAACCTTTGCATAGCTCTCATTTTCTTTAGATTTAGTAAAATTATAATGAGGGTAGTACATTGTATTTTCTACACCAACAAGATATTCTTTCCCTTCCGAAAACCTTCCAATAATAAAACACATTAAAATGATAACTTTTAATCGCTGCATATACTTTTTAAATGAAAACCCAGTTTTTTGAGTATAGTTGAAGTATGGATACCTTTGATTGATAGAATTCAACTTAGACGGGAAGCGTACGTCTAAACAATAGATGCACAAGAGTAGCTAATCTGCTAAGAGCTAGTACCTAGAATGCTTGAGAACGTGGAGCTGGAGGCATATCGCAGGTTTGTTGCTATACTCTTATCTAGGCACTTCAAAACCTTTTTGAAAACAACTGATCTTTGTTGAAGATATAAGAGAGATGATTATTAGTACTCCATCCTTCCATGAAAAGCGGCGGTCTATAAGGCGTGAAGTTAAATGGCAAGCCGCTCTCAAAGATGATGAACAAGGCCGAACGATTCCTGCTATCACAGTTAACATTTCAAAACATGGTGTATTGATAGCAACAGAGGGCTATTTTAAAAAGCCCCAGGTTATTTCATTAACGGTTCAAGCACTAATTCAAAACAAAAAAATAGTAATCAACACCATGGCTGAAGTTCGCCACGTGCTAGCAAAAGAAGATTTTTTTCAATTAGGTTTGCTGTTTACAGAGATTCAACCCGAAGACCAAGCATTCTTAGCCCATTTTGCAGAAGGCTCAGATGTAGAGGGTATTGGTTAGTTATCCATCTCGCTTCCCTTTAGTCACTATTTTATAGCGATTAATTTTTTCCACTAATGTTCGTCTTGGCATATTGAGTACTTCTGCAGTACGAGTTTGGTTCCAGTTATTGGCTTGCAAATAGCGTTCAATTAAAGCACTTTCATAGTCCTGAACTGCTTTTTTTAAGGATTGTTTAACAGGTAAATTTTCCAGTGAGAAGGTTTGTAATTCTGTGCCAACTGACTCTGCTGATTCAGCATTGCAGACCTGTTCTGGTAAGTGCTCTGGTAAAATAGCTGTACCTGACTCTACTAATAATACTGCTCGCTCTATAATATTCTGCAATTGCCGAACATTACCAGGGAATGAATAGCTTTTAAGTATTTCAATTGTGGATGGGGCTAGTCGGGCGGGTAAATTACCATAGTTTTTCGCATATAGCCGGATAAAATGCTTTGCTAATACAATAACATCATCCCCCCGCTCTCTTAAGGCAGGGAGAAAAATAGGGAAAACACTCAATCGATAGTATAAGTCTTCTCTAAAACTGCCCGCAGTTATCTTTCCCTCCAAGTCACAGTGGGTAGCTGCAATAATTCTCACATCCACTTTATGGGACTGAGTGGCCCCTAATGGCCGTACTTCCCCTTCTTGCAAAACTCTTAACAACTTTGCTTGCAAATTTAATGGCATATCGCCAATTTCATCTAAAAATAGCGTGCCACCATTTGCTTCATCAAATAATCCTTTTTTATCAGTAGTTGCACCAGTAAAACTACCTTTTTTGTAGCCAAATAGTTCACTTTCCAACAATTGCTCAGGCACAGCCGCACAGTTCTGAGTAATAAAAGGTTTGTTACTACGCTCACTATTATTATGAATAGCTCGGGCAAACACTTCTTTACCAGTGCCAGTTTCGCCTCTTAACAAGACATTAACGGGCGAGGCAACCACCTTATCCATTAAAGCATATGCCTGCTGCATCGTCTGGCTTTCACCAATAATTTGGTAGTTATTTAAACGTTTACGACTTTGCTTTAAGTGTTTATTTTCTTTTTCAAGCTGCTGATTGGTTTCACCCAGTAAATCAATTAACTTTTTATTGGCATCAATTAAATACGCATTATTTAATGCCACTGCAGCATGGGCTGCAAAGGATAAGGCTAATGCTTCCATAGCAACAAATGAAGAAGGCTCCCCCTGCTGATTTCTGGCATTGGCTAATAGCAGCACCCCCAAGGTTTTTTCTTCATGATCACGCAACGGCACCACCATTAACGAACGGGTTTTAGTATCATAACGTTTATCTTGTTCATAAATGGATGAAAAATCGAAGCCTATAAACCCCGCATAAATATCATCAATCAACTGTGGTTTACCAGTTAATGCAGCAAATACACAGATATTATCTGTGTTAAACTGACCAACCGATTGCAGAGGAATACCTTCTGTTTCGTTGACCTCTTGTACTTCATCCAGCCATTTGGCTACTTTTAGATTTAAATAGGTTTTCGTCACATCCAAAACAAAAATAGCCACACCTTCTGCGGAAATCACTTCGCCTGCATGAATAACAATTTTTTTTAATAATGCATTAGTATTTTGCTCAGTGGCAAAAGCAGTGGTTGATGCAAGTAAAGCTTGAAGTTGAGTTTGATGGTACTGCACGGTCTCCATACCTCATAAATAAAATTTTTGATTCTATACCCTTCTCGAATGATTTTTAGGGTTTGTTGTCGTCACAATTCACCTCAATCATTTATAAAAACATAAACTCATGGGGTTTCATCGCTCGACGGTCGCCCCGAAAAGCCATTCGCTTTGGCTACAATTACCCTGCTAATGCAGGGTAATTAGACTCAAGTAGAGGTAAAATTTATTGTGGGGTTACGATAAACTCCTTATTTTCACTAATGCTGACTTGTAATTGACTATATTGTTCGTGCTCACCTGCCAAGTTTAGCAAGCAATCGGATATTTTCGGTAAAAGGGCACCATTTATCAGCTGATCAATATTTCTGGCGCCAGCTTCTACTTCTGTACAACGGGAAGCCATTTGCTCGATAAAGTCATTTCCATACACCAACTCAAGCTTCTGCTTTTCTTGCAGCCTTTTACCCAGTTTTTGCAGTTTAAGCACAACCAGATCCTCCATTACTTCCTGACCAATGGGGAAGAAAGGCACTATTTTCATTCTGGCTAACAGAGCAGGTTTAAAATGAGCACTTAAGGTTGGTCTAATTGCTTCAGACAACTCTTCTTGGGTTGGTTTATTACCACCTTCACATAGTTTACAAATAATGTCAGAAGCTAGGTTACTAGTCATAAAAATAAGGGTGTTTTTAAAATCAATTTCTCTGCCCTCACCATCTGACAAAGTACCTTTATCAAAAACTTGATAGAACAGGTTCATGACTTCAAGATCAGCTTTTTCCACCTCATCAAGCAATACCAAAGAATAAGGTCGTTGTCGTACGGCTTCAGTTAATACGCCACCCTCACCATATCCCACATACCCTGGAGGAGACCCGACTAAGCGCGATACCGTGTGTTTTTCCTGAAATTCTGACATATTAATGGTGGTCATAAACCGTTCACCACCAAAATTCAGATCAGCCACATTCAAAGCGGTTTCAGTTTTACCTACACCACTGGGCCCAACCAGTAAAAAGACACCTGTCGGAGTATCTGGGTTATTAAGCCCTACTTTAGCTGCTTTTAGCGCCTTATCTATTTCAACCACCGCATGGTTTTGACCTTTCACCCGTTGCTGCATTTGCTCCACAAAGTTTAATGCTCCAGCAGAGGTGTCAGCCAACATTTTACTGGCAGGTATTCCTGTCCAGGCTGCAATCACCTGGGCAATCACTAGTGGGCTCACTTCATAATTGACCAATGGAAATTCTTTTTGTAGCTCAGCTAATTCATCTTCAGCCTGCTGTAAAGACGCCGTAATTTCAGCTACTGTTAATTCAGGCTCTCCTTCTTCTTCTGTGGCTTTTTCTGCCTCTTGTGCTTGGTACAGTTTGTCTCGCCACTCCAAAATTTCATTAACTTTATCCCGCTGTTGTTGCCAGAGGTCTTTTAACATCACCAAGTGTTCTGAAACTTCAGTAACTTCATCATTTAATTCATTTAGTCGGTCTTCTGTTAAGCGCACCCCCAGCTGCCGATCTCGTTCAATCCCTAAGCGCTCACGATCTAGAGTGGCCAATTTAAATTCTGCATCCTCAACTTGTGCGGGCTTAGAAGCCAGGCTGACTTTAATTCGGGCACAGGCTGTATCCAATACATCAACTGCTTTATCAGGTAGCTGACGACCTGAAACATAACGATCAGATAACCTAGCCGCGGATTCTACTGCATCATCCCGCACATACACCCCATGGGTTTGTTCATAAATACCTTTTAAACCACGTAAAATAATGGCTGCTTGATGGGCATTCGGCTCGTCTAATTTCACCAACTGGAAGCGACGGGCTAAAGCAGGATCTTTTTCAAAATATTTTTTATATTCTGACCAGGTAGTTGCAGCAACTGTGCGTAAATCTCCTCTGGCTAAGGCGGGTTTTAATAAGTTAGCCGCATCACCACCCCCTGCTTGGTTACCTGCCCCAATCAAAGTATGGGCTTCATCAATGAATAAAATAATAGGCTTAACGGAAGTCTGAATTTCATTAATAACGGCTTTTAGTCGTTTTTCAAACTCTCCTTTAACACTGGCACCGGCTTGCAGTAAACCCATATCCAAGCCTAACAGGGTGACATCCTGTAATACCGAAGGCACATCGCCTTGAACAATTTTTAAAGCTAAACCCTCAACTACAGCTGTTTTACCAACACCCGGCTCCCCTACACAAATGGGGTTGTTTTTGCGACGACGCGACAAAATATCAACCATTTGTCGTATTTCTTGCTCACGACAGAATACTGGATCTATTTTTCCATGCTGCGCTTGCTCAGTAAAGTTGATCGTATATTTACTTAAAGCACTTCCCTCACCAGACTGATGGCCTACTGATTGCCCTGCGGTAGCACCTTTGTGATCATCTTCCCAGCGACCTTGAATCAACTGCTTTAACTCATCAACAGGGATTGCTCTTAGCACATCGTAATAAGCGTGACGGGAGAAGCGCAGCTCATTATCTAAAATGGCACAAATTAAAATGCCTGGGGTAATGGCATCCATTTTCAGTGCGACATGGGCTAATATATACGCCTCTTGCAACCAATCCTGTAAAAAGCGTGATAATACTGGGCGACCATGGTGCCCTCCACGCATATCCTGCTCTCGCTGCACGGCTTTTTCCAGCTGGCTTAACTCAATTTCATAATGCTTCAGAATTTTCTGAACTTCACCCTCTTCCTCAGCCATTAACTCAAGCAGTACATCTTCTGCAGTAATCTCGTAGCCTTCGCGGGCCACACAGCGACTGGCGGCATTTTCCATTGCATTACGACTCTCTGGCGAGAGCGCAGAAATGATAATGTTGAGATCCAGCTTCATATACTTAATACCTTACTTAGACTCATTCAAATCAAAAAAAGTTGTAACATTTCTAGGCTAGCAGATTACTTAACAACTACTTATTGACAGCTTACTAAAAGCCTGTGTATGTGGTGCACTTTGTATAAATATAAACGTGCTTTATGCACACTTATAAAAATGCACCACTAGGAAGAACCACTTCATAATGGCTATCATCATCTATATGCTCTCCTAGCCAAGTTGACCAACCCAGTTTGCAGGTTGAGCTTTCTTTCAACTCTAACTTAGGTGCTTCATATTTTCGTAAACCAAGCTTAATGTCGTATTCCAGCTGATCGCGTTGAATAAACCGAATTAACTCATGCAAAGGTCGATAGTAGTCCCCAGTAGGTAAAAAGCGTTCAAACTTATCCAAGGATAAATCTTTAATAACCACTCGAAACTTTCCTGAGCGGTCTCTGATTGAGGCACCAAGCACCAGGTTCATACCCACTTCGCAGTTAGCAGCACCTAAGCTATTGAGCTGGTCATCGCTGATTTTCACCACACGCAATTTACACTGCTCGATATAGACCGCCCGATGGCGAAAATAATGCCGTATAATACCTGACATTATTCCTGCCGAATGACTCTTCATGCTCAACAAACCTAAATAGGGTAGTAAGCGATGCCAATGCAAATGGGTTTGTTGTCTTAATTCAATATCCCCCAAGCCAATTAGGGAAAACATTTGTTGAGAAAAAGAGTCCAGCGCACCTTTTTCATAGTTCAGATAATAACGGTATTTTTTCCAACACTGGTAAAGCTGTTCAATAAACCGATGATTAAATACATCCATAAAATCCCGAATAGGGTGATTTTCGGGATCATTTTGTACAATTTGCTCACTATAAAAAGCAGGTAATGGCGAGGCAGGGCCATATAGCCCCATCATATTAACAGTGAGCAGAAAGTGTTCGAGGTTACCAAGATGGTGCTTTATTTCAGCTAAATCACTGGGCGGAAAAGCTAAAGTAGCATTAGCACGAAAACGCAATTGTGGCGCTTCACCAGTTTGTTTTTCAGTTTTTGGCAAGTAGTGGCTATTTAATAAGTGCACCACTTGAAAGAAAGCATAATGCTTCCCTTTTGCCAGTAAGTCATCCATTAAAGAATGGGTTGTTGGCCTATTCTCGCTTCCCACTGGTAAATCTCTCCATTCTCAATTCCAACCACTTCTAACATATGAAATGAGTTTAATGATACATACAAGGCAAAAAACTCATTTAATACTGAAGCAAACTGATACATATCCCCTTCATTAGCAAATTTGCTTTCCCGTAAATGCAAACGGGTTTTTATACCTCTTATCGGTAAGCCTTTATATAGCCGGTCAATATTAAAGTGCTCAATTTCTTCAATGCCTTCTAAACGGCTTTTGCTGACTTTAGCGTACTGCCGATCATAATAACTACGGTAGTCATAAGTCGATAACACACTTCGCAACGCCGCCACATTAACCAGGGATACATAATTCAACGACATATTGGAAATGACCCGCCAATGAAAGCCTTTATCCAGCGGAGGGGTAAATGAGTGGGTAACTTTGGTAATATTTGAAAAAGGAGCAAACTCAGGTGTTTCCCCCATAGTTTGTTTGATATCACCAATAGACAACTTTTGCGGTAAATCCCGATTACTACAGGTTAGGTCTACCGAAATGGTTTCAGCCTGGGGGGATAAGTCTTCATCATTATGAGAAACAAATGATAGGTAAGTATCTACACCATGCAGGTTCACCGAGCTTTTTAGCCGGGTTCGATAATAAATATCCTGCTGACTACCGCCTAAACTGGTGGCATGATCAAATGATTCAAACGGTTTATAATCACGCCGTAGCCGGTCACTGTGCCCCCAGCCCACGACTTTATCAATACTATAAATTTCATAATGCAGAGGATTATCACCTGATGGTTGAACCCGATACTCTGTTCGCCGCTGATCCATCCGTAATGGCGTGGCATCATGATTAAACAAGTTGACTACTGGTGTACAGAATAACTGAATATTTTCCTTTTTAGGTACATTTTGTCGTTCAATACTTTGATCAAAATACACATTAATGGAAAACTGTTTGGCCTGCTGCAACAGATCACTAATGCTTTCATTTTGATACAGTTTATTCAGTTGCCGAATATCAATAAATGAATATTTTTCAGGTAAGCTAAAATACTCTTGAATTAATCGATAACCCAAAAATGTATTATCAGAATAAGGTAATAAGGCTTCATTTTCAGCAAATCCCACCGGGTAAACAGCAGACTTATCTAGTTGAAGAGCAACTATTTCTTCATCATTTTTTAAAACAAACTCAATCTTTGTAACATGCCGGATAAACAAGTGATACAACGTCAAACTAATATTAAAGTCACCGTGTAAAAACAGCCTTAAATAATCAAGGTCAATTTCACTTAATACCGCATTACCCGCTAACTGAAAATCCAGTTGAATGCTACTACCAACCGCCTGTTGACGATAGCTTAAATTGGTCAACGCAAAGGGGTAGAGATCTATATCATAAGCGATTTTAAAGGTACAACGAGTACCATCCACTGGAGAAGAAGCAACTTTGGCTCCCCGTTCAATCGGGTATTTATCGGAAATACTACTGTCTGGCCGGAACTGAATAATACTCATGGACGGCACCGGCTTAAGAAAGTTTGGCCATAATAAACTCATAACTGAGTGCGATAGCTCAGGTAACTCATCATCGAGTTTTTGGCGAAGTCGGCCGGTTAAAAAGGCAAACCCTTCTAACAGCCGCTCCACATCAGGGTCTTGCTCTCGCACAGATAAAAACGGCGCCAGTCGTGGGTTTTTTTCAGCAAACTCTTTACCCAGCTCACGTACCGCAGCCAGTTCGTCTTGGAAGTACTTATTAAAAGCCACAGCTACCTCTTATTATCCCTTAACTGTCGCATGTCCCGTCCCAGCCAACTCCGTTTCAAAGGTAATACGGGTTTTCTGGTCTTCTAATTGAATATCAGCCACTATATGAAAGCGAAGGACCAGCGGGTTTTCTGGGTCATCATAATGTTTCACCCGAATTGACGATAACCTTGGTTCATACTCAGTTAAAAACTCTTCAATTGCTTTTTTTATTTCGCTGATTGCATCCGGAAACTGCGATACCAAATCATTAAAATCAGGCATTCCATATTCAGGTAATGCCATCACACTGCCTTCCCGTACATTTAACATTTCTTGCACATGGGCCAACACTGAGCGATGTAACTTACGCTCATCAAAGGCCATGGTGTAATGGCTTTTGGTTTCCGCATTTTGGATTCGCTCAAATAGACGCAGTTCTGAGGCCATAATACATTCCTACAGATATAGCATTGCCAGAAAGTAAGAACGGCCCTAAGGCCGATCTCACTTTCTGACTAAATAACACGCTATTGTTAGGTTTTATCCAGTTTACCCACTAGCGATAGAGTAAAGTCAGCACCCATATACTTAAAGTGTGGTCTAACTGACAAACCAACCCGATACCAGCCTGGTTCACCTTCAACATCCGAAACAGTGACTTTTGCTGCCCGTAATGGCCGACGACTTCTGACTTCGGGAGATGGATTTTCCTGATCTGCAATATACTGGCGAATCCAGTTATTCAGTTCACGTTCAAGGTCAGAGCGCTCTTTCCAGCTACCAATATGCTCCCGTTGCAGTACTTTTAAGTAGTGAGCTAAACGGTTAATGATAAACATATACGGCAACTGGGTACCTAACTTATAGTTCAGCTCAGCAGCTTTACCTTCTGGACTATTTCCAAAGTTTTTAGGTTTTTGCACAGAGTTTGCCGAGAAAAAGGCGGCATTATCACTACCCTTACGCATGGTTAAGGGAATAAAGCCTTCATCAGATAATTCAAATTCCCGCCGATCAGAAATCAACACCTCAGTGGGGATTTTCATTTCGATATCCCCCATTGATTCATACAGGTGGACTGGTAGGTCTTCCACTGCACCACCACTACGGGGACCGATAATATTAGGGCACCAGCGGTATTTTGCGAAACTATCAGTTAATCGAGTTGCAAATGAATAGGCCGTATTACCCCACAAATAATCTTCATGGCTGGCAGAAACATCTTCTTTGTATTCAAATGCCTTCACTGGATTTTCTTCAGGGTCATAAGGTTGACGCAGCAAGAATCGAGGCATGGTTAAGCCTACATAACGAGAGTCTTCCGACTCTCTAAAGCTGTGCCATTTAGCAAACTGGGGGCCTTCAAAGATAGATTTTAAATCTTTCAGGTTAGGTAATCCTTCAAAATTATCTAAGCCGAAGAATTTAGGGCCTGCTGCTGCAATAAAGGGTGCATGGGCCATTGCAGAAACACTTGCGGTATTTTGCAATAATTTGACATCCGCAGCACTGGGAGAAAATTCATAGTTAGCTATGATTGCACCTACCGGCTGGCCACCAAATGTGCCATATTCTGCCGTATAAGCTAATTTATATAGCCCAGATTTAGTAATTTCTGGTGCATCTTCAAAGTCATCAAATAGATCTTGCTTTGAAGCATTTAATACTTCAATTTTTACATTTTCGCGAAAATCGGTACGGTCAACTAACAGCTTCAACCCTCGCCATGCAGACTCCATGGACTGAAATTTTTCATGGTGTAAAATCTGGTCGACCTGTTTACTGAGCTGGGAATCAATTTCTGCAATCATCCGGTCAACTAGGTTTTTATTGACTCGCTCTTCTTTATTTTGCGGCTTGAGCAGCTCAGAAATAAAGGCGCTCACACCTTTTTTGGCTACATCATAGCCATCATCTTCTGGGCGCATTTTCGTTTGCTGAACAATAGTATCCAGCAATGAGCCACCTTCCAGCTCTTGGCCTGCCTGTTCCTGTTTAGTTTCTGGTGAATCAGCCATTGTACTCTCCTAGCCAACTAGTCACTTACTCTGCAGTGTCGTCAATACCCAACTCTTTTAAGATGGTTTCCCGAGAAGCAGGATCAGCCAAAGCGCCCTGAATTGCTTTACGAAATGCAGGCACATTACCCAATGGCCCCTTTAAGGCAACTAAAGCACTTCTTAGCTCTAATAGCTGATTAAGCTCAGGTACTTGTCTAACAATGCTCTCTGGCTCAAAATCACGCATATTTTCAAAACGTAAATTCACCTCTAATTCGTCGTCCTCAGTGGGGTTGTCAACCAAGGTGCTGGCTACTGCTAGATCAAGTGAGATTTTCTGGCTTTTTAATACATCATTGAAGTTATCTTTATCCACATTAAAGGGCTTACGCTCTTCAATTAAACGGTCATCTTCACGATGGGTGAAATCGCCTACCACCATCAGCTTCAGGGGTAATTCGACTTCTTCTTGGGCATCACCAGTTTCAGGCTTGTAAGCGACATTAATCCGCTCTTTCGGTGCTACTGAACCCTCTTTAGCCATCTTTCATTTCCCTCTAATTACTTTACCTATCAATCACAAATACTTTGGTCAGTCACAAAAAATTGGGGCTATAAATCAAAAGCTGCAGCCATATCAAAGCAGCATAAACGTGCTTGCAGCTGTTCCACTCGGGCCTTATCCAAATCTTTATTCGATAGTTTTTTATAACACTTTAGCAACATTACTGTCGTTTGTATGGTTAATTCGCTATCCCAATGATAACCATTGTTTTCCGCAAGTTGCTGATCAATCGCTTCTAATAAAGGACAGGCTAGCTCATATTTTTTTAAATCAAAGCAAAACTGTGCTTGTTGCAGCTGCCAGTAGGTTCGCTCCCGCCCTGATGCTGACTGCTGAATACCTTGCTGAAACACTTTCAATGCTGCGGGAATTTGCTTTTGCTTCACCAACTCTTTTGCATCTTTATAGGCTGTCAGCCATGGAGCTTCCTGCTGAGAAGCACCTGTATTTGCAGCATCGCCCCCGCCACTTAACGCACTGTTAACCGTTGTTTTAATCCAGTCTCGGGTATCATCATCTGCAAATGGGGTTTCATCTTTAAATTGCAGTTCTGTCAGCTCTGGGTATTTTTCCAAAAATAAACCTAGTTGAATCACCACAGCCCGACTAGCCTCAAAAAAACCCAGCTGTTGCAATGCCTCTGCAACTAAACGATGACCATCCAACCAAAAAGGTGCTTTCGACAGGCTCACTTCGATATCAGGAATTAACTCTCGAAACTGACCATTTGTCAGCATTTGCTCATACTGCTCACGTTTATCTTTTGGCACTGGCATTAACTGGGTATGGCCATTTTGATGGTGGGGCAATTGCCAGATATTCATCCAGGTTGCTTGTCGATTAAGTTCATAAGCTAATGGACTATCCAATTTAGCTTGGCGAAGATAATCCGCTATCTGACGTGTTCTATCCTGGACCTGACGAATGGCTTTCTGGCAATCTCGCTCATTGGCAATATCCCCAGTGATTGGTGCTAACGCAGCAGCAGAGCTGGCAGTGGCCGTTGGAGCAGGTGAAGGTTTAGCTGGCTGAGAAACAGCTGTTGGTGTTGCTGCATTCTCGGTTGTATCGGGTGGAGCTTGTTCTGATGCTGCTTGTTCAGGGGTTGTTTCAAGTTTTGGTGCTGGCTTGGGTTCTTCAGGCAACGAATCCAACTTCTCAAGCAATAGCCTCCTTAAATCACCCATGGCTGGTGCATGATCACCCATCTTATCGGGCAATGAAGACTCCAGTTGTTGAATAATATCAACTAACTCACTCAATTGTGACCGGTCTGCTGGGTTAGGCTGCCATGCTTCAAACGGCGTAACTAAATCATCGACTAACCATTCGATTGCATTTCCTCTGGCACGCATTCTTTTCTTCGGGGGAAACATTGTATCCCACAACGAATCACACATTGTGGCCACTACTTTAAAGCCAGCTATAACGCCAGCTAACTGATGCTGCTCATACAACGCCCGTGCTAGGTAACAACCAATTAAAATATCTTTAGATTGATTAGTCAGATGATCTCTGCAAGCTTCAACCACTTTACGCCAGTTGGCTGAACCTTGATCAGTCAGCGAGCCAACTTTGCTAACTTCCCCTTCTGCTATTTCATAGCTGGCAGCATAACGTGCTTCACTTGCAGGAGGAGCAGTAGCTGGTAATGGTTGAGTAGCAAGCGCCAACCATTTCTCTACATCCAACGCGCTCATGCTCTATCAGTCCTCTTTATTCCCTTTAGCTTCTTTTACTGCTTCTGTTACTTTTACTGCTTTCACTTTTAGCTTGCTTTGCTTTCCTGATAGTCCTTAACGCTGCAGTCTTATCAACTAATAGACTTAAATTGCTGAGAGAGCTTAAATGTTCATAAATCAACTGCATATAATTGGTTACAATTAATTCTCTAAGTTGTGATTCAGGTAAAGTTTGTAGTTTTTTCTTACTTACAACCATAAAACCAGTGAGGGATAAATTATCACCTTTATGCATATTTATTTGAGCATTCATTGGTTCAAATAAATCGAGAGTCTTCAATTTCTGACAAAAAGTTTGCGTTGAACCACTGGCTTGTTGAAAGTGTTTTAAAAAATCAACTTTACTTTGTAGGTACTCACTACTCTCACCTTGTTCAGTAAATAATTCTTTGCCTTCTGTATCACCAGCAGTGGTTAACATAGGCGCAGCATCATCAATACATACGACCAACTCATTATTATTCTCTGGTACATCTGCCAAAATAAACGGATACCGTCGGATATAGGCAGGAACATATTTAACAGTCCAGATACCTTTGTCATTAACAAACAGGTTCACCTGATGCTCCAAGCCTAATAGAGCACTGGGTTGGATCTGATCTTCATGCTGAACAAATACTATCGGGTAAAACTTGCAAGCTTGATTAAACTCAATATCTGCGAGGTAGACCGCGTTAACTGATTTAGCAAAACCATATTGATTATTTTCAACCAGCTCAAGCTGATGGTGATCAGCAGCTCGCAGCGGCACTATGTGTTGATAAAACGCATACTTTTTCTGGTTCATCCTCTGTCTTCTTTGCTTAATTGGGGTAGACGCATATACGCCGCAAGCCAATAAATCACTAGTAGTGTATCCTATCTTTCCAAAGGGTAGACCATCAAGACAGCTTAATCCTAATAGATCACCATTCCCAAAAGCATCCAATTAATAAAGGTAATAAAAGGGCTACCAGTTTGTAGTTCAAAGATTAGGTTCTAAATGACCAGGCAAGTGACTATTTAGCAGTCATTTTCATTGCTAAAAACTAGTTACAAGCAGTATAAGTTAACCACCAATAAAAACGTCACTACTGCCCATCGCGACGGAGCCTCCACAACTAATTCTATCTCCCACTCGACCAGCAGCAGAGCCATTAATCATGACAGAGGATGAACCTGCAGCTAAAGAACCAGGGTGAGGAGGACAGTTAGGGCAGCCATGGGGCATATACATATCACCCGCTTTTATTGCTGGCCGGCCATTAATTAAGACATTGGTACTACCAGTGATAGATGGACGAGGCGGAAAACAACCATGTCCTGTACAAATATCACCAAGCCGTGTTGCTGCCGGCATAATCACGCTCCCAGACATTTTCTACTACGCAAAACACTGATATCAAGTTATTCACTGGTTATATTGATTCAATGAAGAATTTATTGCTGATATAGGAATATTACCAGTAATGACTACACCTTTTTATACTACTTATGTAGAACATTAAAATAGTCAATTTGACGAGTAAAGGTGATGCTAAATGGGAGAAAGACAGAAATGATAAGGTGGTTAGTTTAATACACGTTCAGTATAAATCTAAAAAAGCAAAAGGGTCTTGCGACCCCTCAATTACTCAAACGATGGCAGGGTGCCTCTAAAAATAGTAATTTTTTCGTGAGAGCAAGACAGCACCGCACGGAAGGCCACAGTGTATTAGTAATACATGAGGATCTGAGTACGGAGCTAACACAGCTATCGCGCAAAAAGTGCATTTTTAGAAGTGCCCTTAAGCTGTTTCAAGATTTTTCATGGTAAGCTTAATCCGACCACGATTATCAATATCCATTACCTTGACATTGACTTCCTGGCCTTCCTTTAAGTAATCACTTACTTTCTCTACGCGCTGGTTAGAAATCTGAGAAATATGTACTAAGCCTTCTTTACCTGGTAACACACTAACAAATGCACCAAAATCGACTACACGAGTCACCTTGCCTTGATAAATCTGACCTATTTCAGCTTCAGAGGTAATTTCCAATACCCGGTCTTCAGCTTTTTTGGCAGCGTCTTTATTCTCAGCAAATATTTTTATTTCACCGCTATCGTCAATGTCCACTGAAGCGCCAGTGTCTTCACAAATTGAACGAATAGTTGCACCACCTTTACCAATAACATCACGGATTTTATCCGAGTCAATTTTCATTGTTAGCATAGTGGGTGCATGTTCAGATAGTTCTGTGCGGCCTCTGCTGATGACTTTATTCATTTCTTCAAGAATATGTAAGCGAGCATCTCTTGCTTGCTCTAAAGCTAATTCCATAATCTCTTCAGTAATGCCTTGGATTTTAATATCCATTTGCAGTGCAGTAATCCCTTCAGAAGTACCCGCCACTTTAAAATCCATATCACCTAAGTGGTCTTCATCACCAAGAATATCCGTTAATACTGCAAACTTGCTATCTTCTTTAACCAGCCCCATCGCAATACCTGCAACGGGTGCTTTTAATGGTACACCAGCATCCATTAACGCCAGGCTGGCACCACATACTGAAGCCATTGAGCTTGAGCCATTTGACTCAGTAATTTCAGATACAACACGAACGGTATAAGGGAACTCATCACCCTTTGGTAACATTGCTTGAATACCACGACGCGCTAAACGACCATGACCAATTTCACGACGTCCAGTACCACCCATTCGACCACACTCACCTACAGAATAAGGTGGGAAATTATAGTGCATTAAGAAGTTGTCTTTTTTCTCACCTTCAAGAAAATCGATAATTTGCGCATCTCTGGTGGTACCAAGGGTGGTTACCACTAATGCTTGGGTTTCACCACGGGTGAATAAGGCTGAACCATGAGTCTTTGGCAATACACCAACTTCAACATTCAATGGGCGTACTGTTTTAGTGTCACGACCATCAATTCTTGGTAAGCCATTTACAACATTTTGCCTGACCAGCTTTTTCTCTAATGAGCCAAACGCAGCAATAACGTTGTTTGCAGTCACCCCAGCTTCATCATCAACATATTTTTCTATTGCTTGGTCACGCAAACCTGACAGACGATCATAGCGCTGCATTTTTTCTGTCACTTTATAAGCGTCTATTATCATCTGCTCAAAGTCAGCTTTAACCGCATCAGCCAGGGAAATATTTTCTTCAGCAGGCTGCCATTCCCATGGTGTCACTTGAACTTCCTGAGCAAATTCTTTAATGGCTTGAATAACAACCTGACACTCTTGGTGAGCATAGAGCACAGCCCCAAGCATTTCATCTTCGGTCAGCTCTTGCGCTTCAGACTCAACCATTAATACGGCTTCTGAAGTACCCGCTACCACCATGTCTAGCTCAGAGCGCTCAAGGTCTTTAAAACTTGGGTTTAAAATATAACCACGCTCTTCAACAAAACCTACCCGAGCAGCACCAATAGGGCCACTGAATGGCACACCAGATAGTGCTAACGCAGCTGAAGTACCAATCATTGCTGCAATATCAGGATCTTGTTTTTTATCAGTAGAGACTACAGTACAAATTACTTGTACTTCATTCATAAAGCCTTTTGGAAATAATGGGCGAATGGGGCGGTCAATTAAACGAGAAGTTAAGGTTTCTTTTTCACTTGGCCGTCCTTCACGCTTATGAAAGCCACCAGGAATTCTGCCTGCAGCATACATTTTTTCTTGGTAGTGAACAGATAGCGGGAAAAAATCTTGGCCTTCTTTCGCTGTTTTTGCAGCGACTACAGTGGTAAGTACAGCTAGCTCACCAATGGTAACCATCACTGCACCACTAGCCTGCCTTGCTACTCGGCCAGTTTCCATGGTGACAGTTTGATCACCAAATTGAAATGTCTTCTTTATTGGATTCACAGGATTATCCTTCTATAAATATCTAAAAATTCTTATTAATACTAAAAATTCTTACTAATAGTTGTTATTAGCTCTGTCTATACCATTTGGCTAGACCTTTCTGTAATGATGCTCATCATGCTGGCGGGGATGCAGAGGTTATAGCCAACGTCGGCGATTTTAGGTATGTCAGATAAATCTATTTTTTAAAAACGAAAACACCGCTAAAACAAAAATGTTTTAGCGGTGTATAGTACCGACTAAGCCTCATTTTACAGGCAGCCGATTGGCGCATAGCTTTACCTACGCCTGAATTACCGGCGCAGACCTAAACGCTTAATCAGAGTACGGTAGCGCTCAACATCTTTTCTCTTTAAATAATCAAGCAACTTACGACGTTGGTTAACCATACGAATCAGACCACGACGAGAGTGGTGGTCATGAATGTGAGTTTGAAAGTGAGATTGCAAACCTTCGATATTTGCAGTCAGCAAAGCAACCTGCACTTCTGGTGAACCAGTATCACCTTCTTTAACTTGATAATCTTTAATAACTTGCGCTTTTTTCTCAGCAGACAACATTGCAATTTCCTCAATATGCAGTAGTCAATTTATTAATGCTTTAGTTGCATCAGTTTACAAAAGCAGCCATGCATATTTACAGCCGCTTACATGCTTGCCTGATAATCATAGATACCAAGCGAGCGTATTCTAACAAAGAATCAATTCTTATCCAGTAGTGTTTACAACATTTGTTTTGATAAGTCGCCTAGGTGCAACTCGGCCTTCGTCATCAATTTCACCAATTCCGATAAACTGTCGCTGCTCACCTAAATAAAGCCGAACCCAGCCACTCGTTGGTGCCTTAGATACCGTGACTGGCTGCCCCTGTTGTACATAAAAACCTGTCGCTTCGGTAAGAAGCACTTCAGGCCAATGCATCACAGCTGTATCGACTGGTAATAGCAGCTCATCTAAAGCCTGATGACCACCTTCATCACGTATTTGTTGTAACTGCTCAAACGTGTACAGCTGCTCTTCATCATAAGGCCCTGCACTAAAACGGCGTAGCTCACTAACATAGCCACCACATCCTAGCTGCTCACCAATATCTTCAACCAAAGAACGAATATAGGTGCCCTTACTGCAAAGTACTTCCAGTTTTAATTCAGGAGACTGGTACTGTAATTTTTTCAGTGAATAGATACGTACTGTACGGGCTTTTCGCTCTATCTCTACCCCTTGTCGGGCTAGTTTATAGAGTGGCTGGCCATCCACTTTAATGGCCGAGTACATAGAAGGTATTTGCTGAATTTCACCCATAAACTGAGGCAGCACACTATCTATTTGCGCTTCAGAAATATCAGCCACTGGTTTTTGCTCAATTATTTCACCTTCCGCATCACCTGTCGTGGTCTTTGCGCCCAGGGTTGCAGTGGTCCGATAGCCTTTATCAGCATCTAATAAATACTGAGAATATTTAGTAGCCTCACCTAAGCAAATAGGTAACACCCCTGTTGCCAGTGGATCGAGACTTCCCGTATGACCAGCCTTAGCGGCACCAAATAAGCGCTTTACTTGTTGCAACACTTGATTGGAAGTCAAACCCTGAGGTTTATCAGTCAGAATAATTCCACTAACAGGCCTGCCCCGTTGACGACGACGCCCCACTACTTACTCCGCTTCTTGATTGGTATTATCTTGTTCACCAGACTCAGCTGAACGATGCTGGCCATCAGCAGCCATCGCTTTATCTATTAAACTAGATAGATACCGCCCTCTGCTGATGCTGTCATCATAATAAAAGCTGAGCTGGGGTATTGTTCTTAGCTTGATGGACTTTGCGAGCACTGAACGCAAGAAGCCTGCCGCATGATTTAATACCGCTAACTTTTCATCGACTGGTTGCTGGTCATCTATTGCCAAGAAGGTGACATAAACTTTTGCATAAGCTAAGTCTTTAGACACTTCTACTGCACTGACCGTGACCATACCCAAACGAGGATCTTTAATTTCAAGCTGAATCAGACTGGCTAGCTCACGCTTAATCTGATCAGAAACACGCTGGGTTCGGCTATATTCTCTTGCCATTCAAATATTGCTCTCTAACTCTTACTTTAAAGGGAACGCTCCACTTCGATAGACTTATAAACCTCTATCTTGTCGCCTTCTTTAACATCTGTGTAATTCTTAACGCCAATACCACACTCCATACCATTACGGACTTCATTAACGTCATCTTTATAACGGCGCAGCGACTCAAGCTCTCCCTCATAAATAACGATGTTATCCCGCAATACTCTGATACGCTCATTACGGAAAACAATACCTTCAACCACCATACAGCCCGCAATCAAGCCAAACTTAGGTGACCTGAAGATATCTCTTACTTCTGCCACACCAACAATTTGCTCTCTAAATTCAGCTTTTAGCATACCTGTCAGAGCTTTCTTCACATCATCAATGATGTCATAGATAACACTGTAGTAGCGCATATCAAGCTCTTCAGTTTCAACAATTTTTCTTGCCGTTGCATCGGCACGAACGTTAAAACCAAAAATAACGGCACTAGAAGCAAGTGCTAAGTTGGCATCTGTTTCAGTGATTCCACCTACGCCACTTGAGACGACTTTTACTTCAACTTCTTCATTACCTAAATCAGTTAGTGCAGAAGTTAACGCTTCCAGCGAGCCTCGTACGTCAGCTTTAAGGACAATATTAAGTGTTTTCTTCTCATCACTGCCCATGCTGGCAAACATACTTTCCAGCTTAGCCGCTTGTTGACGAGCCAGCTTCACTTCACGGAACTTACCTTGCCTGAATAGGGCTATTTCACGTGCTTTTTTCTCGTCTTTAACAACAAGTAGCTCATCACCCGCATCCGGAGTACCGTCAAGGCCTAAAATTTCTACTGGAATGGAAGGGCCTGCTTCTTTTACCTGAACACCGACCTCATTAAGCATCGCGCGCACACGACCATACTGTTGACCAACCAGCACGTTATCACCTTGGCGCAAGGTACCATTCTGAACCAGTACAGTGGCAACTGGTCCACGCCCTTTATCTAAGCGAGACTCAACAACCACACCACGTCCAGGTGAATCTGGAGCTGCTTTTAGCTCAAGTAATTCAGACTGAAGCAGCACACCTTCCAGTAGCTCACTAATACCATCACCAGTATGAGCTGATACAGGGATCATTTGGGTATCACCACCCCAGTCTTCAGGGATGACGTCTCTCGCCGCAAGCTCGTTTTTAACACGATCTGGATCAGCATCAGGCTTATCCATTTTGTTGATCGCTACAACAATTGGCACTTCTGCCGCTTTAGCGTGTTGAATGGCTTCCTCTGTTTGTGGCATCACACCATCATCTGCAGCTACAACCAAAATAACAACATCAGTTGCTTTTGCACCGCGCGCCCGCATTGCTGTAAATGCAGCGTGACCTGGGGTATCAAGGAAGGTAATAAAATTATCACCTGACTTCACATGATAGGCACCAATGTGCTGAGTGATGCCACCTGCTTCACCTGACTGAACCCGACTCTTACGGATGTAGTCCAGCAACGAGGTTTTACCATGGTCGACGTGCCCCATAACAGTGACTACTGGTGCACGATTAGCTTCTTCACCAATAGTCTGCTTAAGCTCTTCTTCCAGGCTATCTTCAATAGCATCAGCTTTAACCAACTTCACTTTGTGGCCCATTTCTTCTACCACAACTGCTGCAGTGTCCTGATCTATTACCTGGTTAATAGTAACCATTGAGCCCATTTTGAACATGGCTTTGATTACTTCTGCCGCCTTCACTGACATTTTCTGTGCTAGCTCGGCAACAGTAATTGTTTCAGGTAGGCTAACCTCATGAATAACCGGTTGAGTTGGCATCGCAAAACCATGAACATTTGGCTTTGAAGCAACCAGTTTCGGCTTTTTAGCCTTACCCTTTGAATCTCGACGACCAGCCGGCTTTCTCCGTCCTATACCTTCATCGTCGTCGAAACTATCTCCTCCTCGCTCAAAGCGACCACGCCCTTTACGTTTACCTGCAGGAGCAGATGCTTTGTCTGGGCCACCGCCTTTTTTACCTTTACCTTTGCCACGACCTGCATCAGCCTGCGCTTCTATATCAGCGGGCGTTGTTGTAGGCACAGCCGCTGGAGCTGCATCAGGGCGTTTTTCCCGCTTAGGCTTTGATGGCTTAGTATCTTGTTGACGAGCACTTTCTTGCTGACGGCCCCCGTCTTTTTTCTTACTGGCTTCAGCTTCTGTTTTCGCTTTTTTCTCTTGCTGGCGCTTTTCTTCGACTAACTTCTCTTGCTCAGCTTCTTCAGTAAGGCGTTTTTTCTCTGCTTCAATTTCAGCAACAAGATTTCGCTTTACATAAGTCCGTTTTTTACGAACCTCTACATTAACTGTTTTGCTTTTACCTTGACCAGAAACCTTTAGCTGACTTACTGTCTTACGCTTAATGGTGATTTTTTTCGGCTCTGCGGAAGAACCACCATGACTTTGTTTTAAATAAGCTAATAAAGCTTGCTTTTCTTTATCTGATACAACTTGCTCTGGACTGGTTTGTGGTAATCCAGCCTCACTCATTTGCTTTAATAAACGCTCAACTGGAGCGCCGACTACTAAGGCTAGTTGTTCTACTGTCACTTCTGCCATCAACTAATCTCCTCTCCCCGTGGTTATTACTGTTGCTGCCCGTCTTCAAACCACGGTGCTCGCGCAGTCATAATTAATTCACCAGCTTGTGTCTCATCAATGCCTTCAATCTCTAACAAATCATCAATTGATTGTTCAGCAAGATCTTCCATGGTGATAATTCCTTTACTGGCCAGTTCATAGGCCAAGTGTTTATCCATACCATCCATTTCTAATAAATCTTGCGCTGGCTGAGCACTTTCTAGCTGTTCTTCAGAAGCAATTGCCTGGGTGAGTAGTTTGTCTTTTGCCCGTTGACGCAGCTCGTTGACAATCTCTTCATCAAAACCATCAATCTCTAACATTTCTTCCTGCGGCACATAGGCCACTTCTTCAAGGCTGGTAAAGCCTTCTTCAACCAATAGCTCAGCAACTTCATGATCAACATCCAGTTGCTGAACAAACTGGCCAACAATATCACCTGTCTCTTGAGCTTGCTTTTTACTCGCCTCTTCTTCAGTCATAACATTGAGAGTCCAACCAGTTAGCTCACTAGCTAGTCGAACGTTTTGGCCATTACGACCAATTGCCTGTGCCAGGTTATCTTCTGCCACTGCAATATCCATTGCGTGAGTATCTTCATCTACAATAATGGAAGCTACCTCAGCAGGAGACATTGCATTGATAACTAACTGAGCGGGGTTATCGTCCCAAAGTACGATATCAATCCGCTCGTTCCCCAGCTCTCCTGATACAGCCTGAACCCTAGCACCGCGCATACCAACACAAGCACCTACGGGATCAATTCGACCATCATTGGTTTTGACGGCAATTTTCGCTCTGGAGCCTGGATCCCTAGCTGCACCTTTAACTTCAATTACTTCTTCTGCTATCTCAGGCACTTCAATCTTAAATAGCTCAATCAGCATTTCAGAACAGGCTCGGCTCAGCATTAACTGTGGGCCACGATTTTCTTTACGAATATCGTAGAGTAAGGCTCTCACTCGCGTACCAACCCGAAAAGATTCCCGAGGAATTAGCTGGTCTCTAGCTAATAAAGCTTCTGCATTATTACCTAAATCAACAATAATATTGTCACGCGTCACTTTTTTAACTGTGCCACTAACCAGATCACCTAATTTCTCGCGATAAGCCTCAACAATTTGAGCTCGCTCAGCCTCTCTTACTTTCTGAACAATAACCTGTTTAGCCGTTTGGGCAGCGATTCGGCCAAACTCGACAGACTCAATTTGTTCTTCCCAGTAATCACCAGCATGCAATGAGGTATCTTTCTCCTGAGCTTCATCAACTGTTAATTGTGTGCCTGGACTGTCAAAATCTTCATCTTCCACAACAGACCAACGACGAAAAGTGTCGTAATCGCCTGTCGCACGATTAATAGCAACTCTGACATCCATCTCAGAGTCATAGCGTTTTTTGGTTGCAGTTGCCAAAGCAACCTCTATTGCCTCAAAGATGACTTCTGGCGGTACCCCTTTCTCATTGGATACCGAGTCGACAACTAACAGAATCTCTTTACTCATGTTACGCCTCGCATTTTGCCCAAGCTGCCCAGTAGCGCCTGACTAGAGAAAATCTTTATCAAAACTCAGGAACAATATTAGCCTTTTCGATTGAAGTTATTGGCAATAGATATTCATGCTCATCAACTTGTAACACAATATCATCTTCTTCTATGCCATTGATCCTGCCAACAAACTTACGCTTCCCCTCAAAAGGGGCATTTAATTTCAAACTGACTTTGCTACCAGTGAAGCGTTGAAAATGAGCTAAGTTGAACAGTCGCCGATCAAGTCCAGGTGAAGAAACTTCTAAGGTATATTCACCAGTAATTGGATCTTCAACATCAAGAATACTACTTACTTGACGACTAACCTGTTCGCAGTCTTCTAAGCTAATGCCAGCCTCACTTTCAATAAAAACTCGTAGTTTAGAGTGCTTACCTTGGGTGAAAAACTCAATTCCCCAAAGCTCAAAGCCTAAGCTATCAATAGCTGGCTCGATCAACTCCGCTAACGCATCATGTTGTTTGCTCACTGTTTTATACCTGTTTAGCAGGCCTTCATGGCAGCAATAAAAAAAGGGCCTAACGCCCAATCTCAAAATACAGCAGCAGTCAGCTTTTACTGAGCTGAACTCTTACTACAGTTAATAAAAAACCCCTTAAAAAAGGGGTTCTTATAAATATGGTAGCGGGGGCTGGATTTGAACCAACGACCTTCGGGTTATGAGCCCGACGAGCTACCAGACTGCTCCACCCCGCAATAGCGACCAAAATTATATCAGTTATAAACTCATGGTCAACTGTTTGAAAAATAAGATATGAAACTTGAACTGCTGGTGCCGAAGGCCGGACTTGAACCGGCACGGCTAGAAGCCACTACCCCCTCAAGATAGCGTGTCTACCAATTCCACCACTTCGGCTTTTACTGTTCAGAATTCACTTCAGATGAAGGGCTTTCTGTTGAGTCTACTGTAGCTGAGGTAGTATCTGATCCAGCTTGTTCAGTACCAGCTTGATCTGAAGAACCACTCCCCTCAGAAGCGGGGGTAGATTCTGCTTCATTTACCCCCTCTGCGTCAAGCGCTGGCACATCGTTTTCTAAAGATTTTTTCTCTACACTCTCATCTAAAGTAGGCACATCGGTTTCAACTGCAGGCTGTTCAGTAATGACGGTGCTCTCTAACGGATCAGTAACACCTTCATCTGCCTTATGTTTTGCAAACAATGCTAAAGAAAAACTCGTAATAAAAAATACGGTTGCCAGAATAGCTGTCACTCTTGTTAAGAAGTTACCAGCTCCCTGACTACCAAAAATGGTTTGCGATGCTCCGCCACCAAATGACGCACCAGCCTCTGCCCCCTTACCTTGTTGTAATAGGATTAAGCCAATCAAGGCTAGCGCAGCCAATACATGACCAATTAAAATTAATGTCTCCATTTAATTACCTGCAGCTCGACAAATCGCAAAAAACTCTTCAGCCTGCAATGAGGCACCACCAACTAAACCACCATCAATGTCAGGCATCGCAAAAAGCTGCCCAGCATTATCCGACTTTACACTACCACCATACAACACTTTAACACTATCAGCCCGTTCAGCGAGCAGCTCTCTAAGCTGAAACCGAATAAACTCATGCATTTCTTGAGCTTGTTCTGGTGAGGCTGTTTCTCCAGTCCCTATTGCCCAAATTGGCTCATAAGCAATAATGAAGGAGCCTCTTAATTCTTCTAAGCTCAATGCTTGCAGTTGTTTTTTTATCACAATTTGAGCGTTACCTTGCTGCCGCTCTTCCAGTGACTCACCAATACAGATAACTGGCACCAACCCACCAGCTACAACTGCCTTACACTTTTCAGCCACTTGCTGGTCTGTTTCTTTAAATATTACCCTTCTTTCAGAGTGCCCAATAATGACATATTGCACTCCAAATTCCTGCAACATTTTAAGTGAAACTTCGCCTGTGTAAGCACCCACAGAATACTCTGAAGCATTTTGCGCACCCAATTGAATATTGCTACTTTCAATTAACTGTTCAACTTGTGCTAAATAAGGTGCAGGCGGACAAATTACAATAGTTGTTGCTTGCTGCCCAACCAGCTGCTTTTTAAGCCCACTAACCAAGTTAGCATTAGCAGCTAAGCCGCCATTCATCTTCCAATTAGCAATTACAATTGGTGTTCGCATGATACCTACACTGTTTTTGGGGCAGGAATGTTACCCCATGATTCATTCGCAGACAATAAACAAAGTTATTATCAGTACTTTATAGCTTAGGCCAGGTAGTAGATTTTCTACTCAAGTACAACTGCTTCTTTAACTGCGTCCGCAAGCTGACTAACTAACATATTAACTTTTAGCTCGTCCTCACCTTCAACCATTACCCGAATAACAGGCTCCGTACCAGAAGGCCTTAACAAAACTCTTCCCTTTCCTGACAGCTCAGCTTCTACCTCGCTTACAGCAGCTTGAATCTGAGTATTTTTGGCAATATCTACTTTATTTGTCAGTTTAACATTAACCATTTTCTGAGGGAATTTACACATCTGCTGCTTTACTTCAAACAACGATAACTGCCTTGATTGTAATGCTTTTAAAACCTGCAAAGCAGAAACAATACCATCACCAGTTGTTGCTACATCTCGACATATAATGTGGCCAGAAGACTCTCCACCTAAATACCAACCCTTTGCAAGCAGCATTTCATTGACATAGCGATCGCCCACTTTTGCTCTAGCAAAAGGTATATTCATTTCTGACAAGGCTAGTTCCATACCAAGATTCGTCATCAAGGTACCAACTACTCCTCCATGCAGTACTTGTTGGTGAGCCTGACTACTGGCAATAATAAATAACAGCTCATCACCATCTACAGCTTGCCCCTGATGATCAACCATCATCACCCGATCACCATCGCCATCAAAAGCAATACCTAGATCAGCTTTTTCTTCTATTACTTTTTGCTGCAAAGCAGTTAAATGGGTAGAACCAACTCCCTTATTAATATTGATACCATTTGGCTCTACTCCTATCGAGACAACTTCAGCCCCCAACTCTCCAAAAACGGCAGGCCCAACATGATAGGTAGCTCCATTAGCGGCATCAACAACAATTTTCAACCCACTAAGATCAAGATTACCTGCTACCGTGCCTTTGCAATACTCAATATAACGCCCTGCAGCATCATTAATTCGAGTCGCCTTTCCCAGCATACCAGAGTCAACACATTTAACCTCTTGCTCCAGCATTGCTTCAATGGCCAGCTCGACATGATCGCCTAGTTTTGTCCCAGTAGCGGAAAAAAACTTAATACCATTATCTTGGTATGGATTGTGGGATGCACTAATAACAATACCAGCATGCGCATTAAAGGTTCTGGTTAAATAAGCAATGGCAGGCGTTGGCATCGGCCCTAGCAAACTGACATCAACACCAGCGGCTGATAGTCCTGCCTCCAAAGCAGCCTCAAACATATAGCCAGAAATACGCGTATCCTTACCAATCAAAATTTTGCCTCTACCCTCTTGGGCAAATACTTTCCCTGCAGCCCAGCCCAGCTTTAACATAAAGTCTGGAGTAATGGGGTATTGTCCAACCTGGCCTCGAATACCATCAGTTCCAAAGTATTTTTTTTTCATCTTTGCAGCCACAAATAACAGTTAAAATAAGAATTCCTATACTAATTTGCCCCTTGAATAGCCTGGACTAATTTCAAGCAATCTACACTCGCAGCTACATCATGCACTCTAAAAATACTACCACCTTGCAAGTAGCACCAAAGATTAACTGCCAGCGTACCATACAGTCGATCATCCACGTCTTTATTCAAAATAGCGCCAATCATGGATTTTCTTGACACTCCAATCAATATTGGTAACTCAAGTTTTTTCAAGTCTGCTAAATGCTTCGCCAAATTAAAGTTATGCTCTACAGTTTTTCCAAAGCCAAAACCCGGATCAAGAATTAATCGTGACCGACTAATTCCAATTGCCTCACAAGCTTTGATCCGAGTAAGCAAAAACTGTTTTACATCATCAACCACAGAGGAGTAGTAGGGATTTTCCTGCATACTGCCTGGCTCACCCTGCATGTGCATCAAGCAAATTGGCAGACTGGTATTAGCTGCAGCCTGTAAAGCGCCATCACACTGCAAAGCCCTCACATCATTTATCAAACCAGCCCCTTTATTCTCTGCTTCAGTAATTACGACTGGGGTACTTGTATCTACTGACACAACCACATCAAGCTGCTGGGTAATTTTCTCGACAACAGGAATAACTCGATCCAACTCTTCAGCAACACTAACTGGCTTTGCACCAGGTCGAGTTGATTCCCCTCCAACATCAATGATGCTAGCCCCCTCTTTTACCATTTTCTCAGCTTGAGCCAAGGCCTGATCCAGGTATTTATAGGAACCTCCATCATAAAAGGAGTCTGGTGTTACATTGAGAACCCCCATTACATGAGGGTGGCTCAAATCAAGAAAGCGATTACCACAAGCTAATAGCTGAGTCATGGTGTGATTTCAGAAGTTTATTTGTTACTTAGAAAGGAGGGCTCAAAGTAAAAAGCAAAGGCGAGCATTAATGCTCGCCAGCGGGTCCACCTATAGAAGGGTCTGGTGCTTTTGTTTCTTTATCTTGAGGCTTTTTATCAAGATCAGTCACAGCACCTCCTCCCGATGAATCTCCATCATGCCAGCCGGCTGGGGGGCGAGGTTTTTTGCCAGCCATGATGTCATCAATTTGCTGAGTATCAATAGTCTCATACTGCATCAATGCTTCAGCCATTAAATCCAGTTTATCTCTGTTTTCCTTTAGGATTTTTTCTGCTGTCGCATAGCACTCATCAATCAAAGAGCGCACTTCTTCATCAATAATACGTGCAGTTTGAGGCGATACATTCAAGCGTGAGCCTCCCTGGCTACGCCCCAAAAAGACTTCGCCTTCATCTTCATCATACATCAAAGGACCCAGCTTCTCAGACAAGCCCCACTTTGCGACCATGTTGCGAGCAATTTGAGTTGCACGCTGGATATCATTGGATGCACCGGTAGTAACACCGTTTGCACCAAGCGTCATCTCTTCAGCAATTCGCCCACCAAATAAGCTACATATCTGACTAGTTAGTGCTTGCTTACTTTGACTGTAACGATCTTCCTCAGGCAAGAACATGGTAACGCCCAACGCTCTACCTCTTGGAATAATAGTCACTTTATAAACAGGGTCATGCTCAGGTACCAAGCGCCCAACAATCGCGTGACCAGCTTCATGATAAGCAGTATTTAGCTTTTCTTTCTCGCTCATCACCATGGACTTGCGCTCAGCACCCATCATAATTTTATCTTTAGCCAGTTCAAATTCTTTCATTGAAACAGTGCGATTGTTTGCTCTTGCAGCAAATAAAGCCGCTTCATTAACCAGGTTGGCCAAGTCAGCTCCGGAAAATCCAGGAGTACCACGAGCAATAATCGATGGATTAACATCATCTGCTAAAGGTACTTTCCGCATATGCACCTTCAAAATTTGCTCACGACCACGAATATCTGGCAACGGCACAACTACTTGGCGATCAAAACGACCGGGCCTTAATAGCGCGGGATCAAGCACATCTGGACGGTTTGTTGCGGCAATGACAATCACACCTTCATTACCTTCAAAGCCATCCATTTCCACCAGCAATTGGTTAAGGGTTTGCTCTCTCTCATCGTGACCACCACCAAGACCAGCACCACGATGACGACCAACTGCATCAATTTCATCAATAAAGATAATACAGGGTGATTGCTTCTTAGCCTGGTCAAACATATCCCGAACCCGCGAAGCACCGACACCAACAAACATTTCGACAAAGTCAGAGCCAGAAATAGTAAAGAATGGTACTTTTGCTTCACCTGCAATAGCTTTAGCCAAGAGTGTTTTACCAGTACCTGGTGAGCCAACCATTAATACGCCACGAGGTATACGACCACCTAAGCGCTTGAACTTACCTGGATCACGCAAGAACTCTACCAGTTCTTGAACATCATCTTTGGCTTCATCAACACCAGCTACATCAGCAAAGGTAGTTTTAATCTGATCTTCACCAAGCAAGCGGGCCTTGCTTTTACCAAAACTCATTGGGCCACCACGACCTCCCGAACCACCTTGCATCTGACGCATGAAAAACATGAATACAGCAATGATGACTAAAATTGGGAAGCTAGCAACTAGCAGCTGAGTCCAAATACTTTGCTTTTCTAATGGTTTGGCTACTACTTCAACCTGATTAGACAACAAATCATCCATTAACTTGTTATCTTGAATAGTGGGAGGAAGGTTAGTCTCAAAACGTTCACTACCGTTCAATATACCCGTTACTGTAAAACCATCAATAACGACCTTACTAACCTGTTTATTTTCTACCAAATTGACAAACTGTGTATAGGTCAGCTCTTTGGTTGATGACTGCATGTTGCCGAAGTTTTTAAATACTGTCAGCAATACCAACGCGATTATTAGCCATAAAACTAAATTCTTTGCCATATCATTCAACGGGCTACCCTCTTCGAGCGAACAAGCCTAACAGTCACTCGGTCTGTTTGTAATTATGCGGCTAAGATAAAGAAGTTGGCTGTATACTTACTTAACGTTTCTTTAAAGCTGCACAGTATTTTACAATCGTTCCACGAGCATGCTAAACAATAGCACTAGCCAAAGTTTATGGTGCTATACCTTACTACAGATCCATTACTTGAAACAGTTTCTCATCTATAGTTTAGCGCTATTAACTCTATTACCGAAGCTGATTAACCTTTAAACCCCTTTCCAAGCAGATAAACTTCACGTGAACGCGATCTTGATGCTTGTGGTTTTCGAGTTACCACTGAAGCAAAAACCTCTCGCATCGCCTTAAAATATTGATCAAATCCTTCACCTTGGAATACTTTCGTTAAAAAACACCCCTTCGGTTTCAGCACTTGCAAGGACAAGTCCAGTGCTAGTTCAGCCAAATACATAGCTTTAGGCTGATCAACGGCCTTCATACCACTCATATTGGGGGCCATATCAGAAATTACAAGGTCTACTCTATCAGCACCAATTGAAGCCAAAATTTCTTTTAAAACGGCCTCCTCAGTAAAGTCACCTTGAACAAAGCTAACATCAGCAATAGGGTCCATTGGCAAAATATCAGAAGCGACAACTTTGCCTTTATCCCCGATCAACTGCGCAGCCACTTGAGTCCAACCGCCAGGGGCCGCCCCCAAATCAACCACTGTCATGCCAGGCTTGAGTAAGCAATCTTTTTGCTGAATTTCCAGCAACTTATAGCTGGCTCGGGAGCGGTAGCCATCTTTTTGTGACTGCTTTACAAACTGATCAGAAAAATGTTCTTGTAGCCAACGATTACTGCTTTTTGACCGCCCCATAACCTACAATTCTCATTAAAAAATTATATTGATAAATAAGTGGTAGCATTATAAAAGCAATAGGAGAGCCTTTAACAGCCAAACTACCATGCTTCAAAATTTTTGGTTTACTCTTACTCACTATTTCACTTGAGCCACTATGCAACAACCTAACAGTTCTTGTATTATCCGCGACCTTATTTGATGGTGTATGCTTCTTAATTACAGTATGCTCCTCTAGTTTATCATGAGAAATCACTTAAGTTTTACGGAATCATTTACATGGCTTTAACCGCTGCACAAAAGAAGCGCTTTCGCACCATCGGCCACAATCTCAAACCAGTGGTTACCATTGCTAGTAATGGGCTGTCAGCAGGGGTTTTAGAAGAAACCACTCGAGCCCTAGCTGATCACGAACTAATCAAAGTTAAGTTTGCAGTGGGAGATAGAGAAGCAAAAAAAGCATTTATTGGTGAGCTTTGTAAAGAAGTCGGTGCTGAACTGGTTCAAACCATCGGCAATATTGCACTCATTTACAAACCAGCCAAAGAGCCGAATCCAGCATTATCAAACTTATTACGCAGCTAAAAAAAAACCCCTGCTCAAAGGGGCTTTTTTATTTATCAACAGAATAGTTTATAGGTGCTTAACTTCTGCAACCTCATACTCAGTGTCACCAGCAGGCGTCTTAACCAGAACAACATCCCCTTCTTCTTTACCAATTAAGGCTCGAGCAATAGGAGAACTCACGGATACTTTATTACTTTTAATATCCGCCTCATCTTCACCCACTATCTGGTATTCCATTTCTTCATCTGAGTCTAAATTAATCAGCGCAACTGTAGTACCAAAAAACACTTTACCCGTTTTAGCAATTTTGGTGACATCAATTACCTGAGCGCTTGATAATTTCGCTTCTATTTCATTGATCCGTCCTTCAGTGAAGCTTTGCTGCTCCCTAGCTGCATGGTACTCAGCATTTTCCTTAAGATCACCATGCTCTCGAGCATCGGCAATTGCTTGAATAATTCTTGGGCGCTCAACCCCTTTTAGTCGTTCTAACTCATCCCTTAGGGCACGTTCACCCTGGACAGTCATTGGAACCCTATTCATTCATAATACCTTTGTGCAAATCCTGTAGCCGACGAACTGTTCGCTCAGGGCCAAATTGAATTGCCTGAGCAACAGCCTCAGCTCCTGCTAATGTAGTAGAGTAAGGCACTTTATGCTGTAACGCTGATCGCCTAATCATATAAGAGTCAGCAATAGCTTGGCGCCCCTCGGTAGTATTGATCACTAGCGAAATTTCGTCATTTTTAATCATGTCAACTAAGTGCGGACGGCCTTCAGTCACTTTATTCACTCGCTGAATTACCAGGCCAGCTGACTCTAAAGCTTTTGCTGTACCAGCAGTTGCGTAAATACTAAAGCCTTGAGCAATAAGTGCCTTTGCCACACCAACCGCTCGTGGCTTGTCTTCATCTCTAACACTGATAATAACTTTGCCTTCTGTTGGCAGCATAGCATGAGCAGCCAGATGTCCTTTAGCAAAAGCTTCTGCAAAGCTATCCCCCACCCCCATCACTTCACCTGTTGATTTCATTTCAGGCCCTAAAATCGGGTCCACACCTGGAAACTTATTAAATGGAAAAACCGACTCTTTCACACAGAAATAAGGGGGGATTATTTCCTCAGTAAAACCAACTTCTGCTAGCGACTTGCCAGCCATTACCAGTGCTGCCACTTTCGCTAACGAGCGGCCTATGCATTTTGAAACAAATGGTACCGTTCGTGAAGCCCTTGGGTTGACTTCAATGACATAAATTTCGTCATCCTGAATTGCCAGTTGCACATTCATTAACCCAACTACGCCCAGCTCAAGCGCCATTCGCTTCACTTGCTCGCGAATCTGATCCTGAAAATCTTTGCTGAGACTGTAGGGAGGTAGAGAGCAGGCAGAATCACCAGAGTGTACGCCCGCTTGCTCGATATGTTGCATAATGGCGCCAATCACCACAGCTTTACCATCACAAACCGCATCAATATCAACCTCAATGGCACGGTTCAAGAAAAAGTCTAGTAAAACCGGACTGTCATTGGAAACCTGAACCGCTTCCCGCATATATTTTTGCAGTTCTTCTTCATTACTTACGATTTCCATCGCTCGACCACCCAGCACATAGGACGGACGAACCACTAAGGGATAACCAATTTCCGTAGCAATGGTGACAGCTTCATCAGTACTTCTTGCCGTGCCGTTAGCAGGCTGCTTGAGTCCTAACCGCTCAATCATTTGCTGGAAGCGCTCACGATCTTCCGCACGGTCAATCGCTTCCGGAGTAGTACCAATAATAGGCACACCTGCCGCTTCAAGGCCTCTAGCCAATTTCAGAGGTGTTTGTCCACCATAATGAACAATCACTCCTTGCGGCCGCTCAACTTCAACAATTTCCAGCACATCTTCTAAAGTGACTGACTCAAAATATAGTCGGTCGGACGTATCATAGTCTGTTGAAACCGTTTCAGGGTTACAGTTAACCATAATGGTTTCATAACCATCTTCCTTGAGCGCCAGCGCCGCATGAACACAGCAATAATCAAATTCAATACCCTGACCAATCCGGTTTGGCCCACCACCCAGCACCATGATTTTAGGCCTAGCGGTTGGTGCTGCCTCGCACTCCTCATCATAGGTCGAATACATGTAGGCAGTGGAAGAAGCAAACTCAGCTGCACAAGTATCTACTCTTTTATAAACAGGGCGCACTCCAAACTTCTGACGATGCTCGCGGAAGCTCTTTTCACTAATCCCTAATAACTTGGCCAAGCGCGCATCAGAAAATCCTTTACGCTTCAATTGGAAAGTCAGCTTCTCATCAATCTCATGAAGCCCCAGCTTAGCAACGTTCTCCTCAACTTTAACCAAGTCTTCAATTTGCACTAAAAACCAGCGATCGATCTTCGTAAACTCAAAGACATCATCTACAGATAGACCTGCTCTAAATGCATCTGCCACACGCCATATTCTTTCTGCTTTTGGAGTTATCAACTCAGACTTTAACGTTTGCAACGCATCTTCAGCATCCAAGTTCTGCATGGAGTCAAACCCATCGACCCCCACTTCCAAACCTCTCAAGGCTTTTTGCACAGACTCTTGGAAGTTACGGCCAATCGCCATCACCTCACCGACAGACTTCATTTGCGTGGTCAATCGAGCATCTGCTTGAGGGAATTTTTCGAAGGCAAAACGAGGGATTTTAGTGACTACATAGTCGATTGCAGGCTCAAAAGAGGCAGGGGTTGCACCACCAGTGATATCATTCTTCAACTCATCCAGGGTATAACCTACTGCTAACTTAGCCGCTACCTTAGCAATTGGAAAACCAGTTGCTTTAGAGGCTAGTGCAGAAGAGCGAGAAACCCTTGGGTTCATTTCAATGACTACCATCCGACCATTGTTAGGGTCCATACCAAACTGTACATTTGACCCTCCAGTCTCTACGCCAATTTCCCTAAGCACAGCAACCGATGCATTTCTCATCAGCTGATATTCTTTATCAGTAAGCGTTTGTGCAGGTGCAACCGTTATTGAGTCACCGGTATGAACGCCCATCGGGTCAAAGTTTTCAATCGAACAAACAATAATGCAGTTGTCGTTTTTATCCCGAACAACTTCCATTTCGTACTCTTTCCAGCCAATCAGCGATTCATCAATTAAAAGCTCATTGGTTGGTGATAAATCCAAGCCTCGCTGACAGATTTCTTCAAACTCTTCACGGTTATAGGCAATACCACCACCCGTTCCACCCATAGTGAAAGACGGACGAATAATACAAGGAAAGCCAACTTCAGCCTGCACTTGATAAGCTTCTTCCATGCTGTGAGCAATACCCGCTTTTGGCGTTGCCAAACCAATGGCTTTCATTGCTTCATCAAAGCGGTGACGATCTTCAGCTTTATCAATAGCATCATGGTTTGCACCGATCAGCTCTACTTTGAATTGCTCCAAAATACCATGACGGTGCAAATCCAGCGCACAATTAAGGGCCGTTTGCCCCCCCATTGTTGGCAGCAGTGCATCCGGTTTTTCTTTTTCAATGATTTTAGCGACTGTTTCCCAACGGATTGGCTCAATATAGGTAGCATCCGCCATCACAGGATCAGTCATAATAGTAGCGGGGTTAGAGTTAACCAAGATTACTCGATACCCCTCCTCCCGAAGTGCTTTACAGGCTTGAGCCCCCGAATAATCAAACTCACAAGCTTGGCCAATCACAATTGGCCCAGCCCCTAAAATCAGAATACTTTTGATGTCAGTCCGCTTTGGCATGGCTATCTCTACACTACAAAACTAAATGGTCAGGGTTACCTATCTACTTCCACTACCTATTAACGCCGAGCTTTAATTAGCTCTATAAAGTGGTCAAATAGTGGTGCTACATCATGGGGGCCTGGACTTGCTTCAGGGTGTCCCTGAAAGCTAAATGCTGGCTTATCAGTTAGGTGTATTCCCTGTAGCGAGCTGTCAAATAATGACTTATGAGTTACTTTTACATTTTCAGGGAGGGAGCTTTCTTTTACTGCAAACCCATGGTTTTGACTGGTGATCATAACTTTCGTAGTCATCAAGTCCTGAACTGGATGGTTTGCTCCATGATGGCCAAACTTCATTTTTTCAGTTTCAGCACCAGCTGCTAGCGCTAGTAATTGATGTCCAAGGCAAATACCAAAGACTGGGATTTCAGTCTTCAAGATAGTTTGAATTGCTTTAATTGCGTAGTCACAAGGTTCAGGATCACCAGGCCCGTTAGATAGGAAAATACCATCAGGGTCCATTGCTAATACTTCATCAGCAGGCATGGTTGCTGGTACAACGGTTAGATGGCAACCACGGTCAGCCAGCATCCGCAAAATATTACGCTTAACACCAAAGTCATAAGCAACTACATGATAGGGCTGAGTATCGTGATCAACATGAGCATTGGCATCAAGCTCCCAAGTTCCTTCAGCCCAGTCATAGTTTTCTTTGGTAGTTACTTCTTTAGCTAAATCCATTCCTTTTAAGCCAGGAAAGTCTTTTGCCAAAGCAATTGCTTTGTCCTCATCTAAGTTTTCGCCTGCTATAATGCAACCGTTTTGTGTACCTTTTTCTCGTAATAAACGAGTTAGCCGGCGGGTATCAATTTCAGCAATCGCAACAATATTTCGCTCAGCCAAGTAGTCCGATAAAGACTGCTCATTTCGCCAGTTGCTAGCTAACAATGGCAAATCACGGATAATCAAGCCACCTGCCCAAATTTGGGAAGATTCTTCATCTTGTTGATTAGTTCCGGTATTTCCAATATGAGGATAAGTAAGCGTAACAAGCTGGCGGGCATAGGAGGGATCAGTGAGAATTTCTTGATAGCCTGTCATTGCAGTATTAAAAACTACTTCACCACTGGCGTAACCTTCAGCGCCGATGGCAACCCCTCGAAAAATACTGCCATCTTCGAGAGCGAGAATTGCTGCCTTAGCCAATGAAAATCTCCCCTGTAAATAAATTAACCAAACATTTTTGTAGGCCATAAAAAAGCGAGATGTAACAAAATGTTTCATCCCGCTTTTCTGCGAGCAGCTATTTTTTTGGGATATTTAATATCGCCTTTTAAATAACTTACTCATTGATAAAGAGCTTTAAGGCTTGCGCTATTTAATGAAATAAATATAGTCGACAACTGACTTAATTATAACAATTACCAACTACGTACAAACCTTAACCGTTCAGTCGGCACAAATTGACGGAATTTTATATGAACCCATCTGTTTGGTCTAGCAAAAATTTAATTTAATGCCAGCACATCCTGCATATCATAAAAACCGGCTGGTTGTTGCTGAAGCCATTTCGCCGCTCTCAGTGCTCCCTTAGCAAAAGTTTGTCGGCTACTGGCTTTATGGGTAATTTCCAGGCGCTCACCTTCAGTTGCAAACATTACTGTGTGCTCGCCCACAATATCGCCTGCACGGACAGTGGCAAAACCAATCGTCTGCGGATCACGTTCACCTGTGATACCTTCACGCCCATAAACAGCGCACTGAGACAAATCTCGACCAAGGGCATCTGCAACTGCTTCACCCATTCGCAAGGCTGTGCCTGAAGGCGCATCCACTTTATGACGATGATGAGCTTCCACAATTTCAATATCAGCCTCATCACCCATGACTTGAGCTACCAGTTGCAGCAACTTCAAGCTCAAGTTAACTCCAACACTAGTATTTGGCGCTAACACAATAGGAATAGCATTCCCTGCCTGTTGAATTTGCTGTTTTTCTTCATCAGAAAAGCCAGTGGTACCTATGACCATTGGCTTTTTATGTGCCTTACAAATTTCCAGATTAGCTAAGGTGAAATCAGGACGAGTGAAGTCGATTACTACGTCAACCTGACTGATCTGCTCTACAAGATTATCAACTACAATCAGACCAACTTTACCAACACCCGCCAACTCACCTACATCAACACCAATCAAGCTACTACCAGTTCTTTGTACAGCCAGGGTGAGTTCAACTTGTTGGTCATTCTGGCAAGCTTCTACCAATGCTTTACCCATCCGACCAGATACACCTACTACCCCTATTCGGGTCATGCTCACTCCCCCTAAACCTTCATGTCACCAAAGAAGTTTTTGACATTTTCAAACCACGAAGTCTTTTTTGGCGACTGCCGATGATGGCCTTCTGCTTCAAAGGAATCTTGAAGCTCTTTTAATAACTCTTTCTGTTTGACTGTTAGATTTACTGGCGTTTCCACCACTACCCGACACAGTAAGTCACCTTGAGAGCCTCCACGAACAGGTATTACTCCTTTATTCCTTAACCTGAATAGCTTGCCAGTTTGGGTTTCAGGTGGCACTTTCAATTTGACTCGACCATCCAAGGTAGGCACCTCCAGCTCTCCACCCAAGGCCGCATCAATGATGCTAATCGGCACTTCGCAATAAAGATGTTTACCGTCTCGATGGAAAATAGGGTGATCCTTAACATAAACTTGCACATACAAGTCGCCAGGAGGTCCTCCATTAAACCCAGCCTCACCTTCACCCGCTAAGCGAATTCTGTCGCCACTATCAACACCTGCTGGCACCTTAACCGATAGCGTCTTATATTCTTCCGTTCGTCCAGAGCCATGGCATGAATGACATGGGTCTTTAATTACTTTCCCGCTACCATGACAAGCAGGACAGGTTTGCTGTACAGAGAAGAAGCCCTGCTGCATTCTTACCTGGCCTATACCACCACAAGTAGTACAGGTTTCAGGCTTAGAGCCTTTTTTCGCACCTGAGCCATCACAAGTACCACACTCCACCTGGGTAGGAATGCGAATTTTTTTGCTTACGCCTTTAACCGCCTCTTCTAGCTCTAACTCCAAGGAGTAGCGTAAGTCAGCTCCTCGCTGAACACTACTCTGGCTACGACCACCACCGCCGCCGCCACCAAAAATATCCCCAAATACGTCACCAAAAATATCACTGAAGCTACCAGCGCCTCCCGCACCAAAGCCGCCAAACCCTCCAGCACCTTGGCTAGGATCAACCCCTGCATGGCCATACTGATCATATGCAGCCCGTTTTTGAGAATCGGATAAGATTTCAAAGGCTTCATTAACCTCTTTAAACTTATTTTCAGAATCCTTATCGTCAGGGTTACGATCAGGATGGTACTTCATCGCCATCCGGCGATAAGCTTTTTTTAGATCCCGCTCCGAGGCATCTTTGGCAACCCCGAGCACCTCATAGTAATCACGCTTGGCCATAAACAATAACCTGCCAGTTAGTTCACTGGTTAATAATAATTCAGTGCAGTCTCCTTATCACAGAAACAACAACGCGGGAGATCCCTCCCGCGTTGGTCAGACTGCTATAGACAACACGTTTGCCAAAGGCAACTACTTATTGTCATCTTTAACTTCTTCAAACTCTGCATCAACAGCGTCTTCAGCTTTTTTATCGTCTGCAGCTTCATTTTGCGGCTGCTGTGCCTGACCATCTGCTGCTTGCTCAGCATACAGCTTTTGTGCCAGGTTAGCTGAGGCATCTGTTAGCGCCTTTGTTTTTGCTTCAATCGCTTCTTTGTCATCACCTTTCACGACTTCTTCAAGTTCGCTAATGGCTTTTTCAATATTCTCTTTTTCGTCCGCAGTAACTTTGTCTTTTGCTTCTTCTAAAGTCTTGCGAGTTGCATGAATCATAGAGTCAGCTGTGTTACGAACACCGATTAGCTCTTCGAACTTACGATCTTCCTCAGCGTGGGCCTCTGCATCACGCACCATTTTATCAATTTCATCATCTGACAAACCGCTAGATGCCTTGATAACGATAGATTGCTCTTTATTTGTTGCTTTATCTTTCGCAGACACATGCAAAATACCATTTGCATCAATATCAAAGCTTACTTCAACCTGTGGCACGCCACGTGGTGCAGGAGGAATATCACTTAAGTCAAAGCGACCAAGCGACTTATTTTCTTGCGCACGCTTCCGCTCGCCCTGACAGACATGAATAGTTACCGCTGTCTGGTTGTCTTCAGCTGTTGAGAAAACTTGAGACTTCTTGGTTGGGATAGTTGAGTTTTTCTCAATAAGAGGCGTCATCACCCCACCCATTGTCTCAATACCCAGAGTCAGAGGCGTTACATCAAGCAGCAGTACGTCTTTAACATCACCCGCCAATACAGCAGCCTGAATAGCAGCACCCATGGCAACTGCCTCATCCGGGTTTACATCTTTACGTGCTTCTTTACCAAAGAATGCTTTGACCTTCTCTTGAACCAACGGCATCCGGGTTTGACCACCCACTAAGATAACTTCATTAATTTCAGAGATATCTAAGTCAGCATCTTTTAAAGCAATGCGGCATGGCTCAATTGACCTTTCTACCAACTCTTCAACCAAAGACTCTAATTTAGCACGAGTTACTTTTACATTAAGGTGCTTCGGTCCTGAGGCATCTGCAGTAATGTAAGGTAAATTGACATCAGTTTGCTGGCTAGAAGAAAGCTCAATTTTAGCTTTTTCTGCAGCTTCTTTTAGGCGCTGCAAAGCCAATGGGTCATTGTGCAAGTCAATACCAGACTCTTTTTTGAACTCATCAGCCAGGTAGTCGATCAAGCGTAAGTCAAAATCTTCACCACCCAAGAAAGTGTCACCATTAGTTGATAACACTTCAAATTGATGCTCACCATCTACCTCTGCAATTTCGATAATAGAAACGTCAAATGTACCGCCACCTAGGTCATATACAGCAATAGTGGAGTCACCACGTTTTTTATCTAAGCCATAAGCCAGCGCAGCAGCAGTTGGCTCATTAATAATTCGCTTTACTTCTAAGCCAGCAATACGACCTGCGTCTTTAGTCGCTTGACGCTGAGAGTCATTAAAGTATGCAGGAACGGTGATAACTGCCTCTGTTACCGTTTCACCTAAATAGTCCTCTGCTGTTTTCTTCATCTTTTTCAAAACTTCAGCAGAAATTTGTGGTGGTGCTTTCTTATCACCTTTTACTTCAACCCAAGCGTCACCGTTATCAGCCTCTACAATTTTATAAGGCACCATTTTAATGTCTTTCTGAACGACATCATCTTTAAAGCGACGGCCTATAAGACGCTTAATTGCAAATAAAGTACTATCCGGGTTAGTAACCGCCTGACGCTTTGCAGGCTGCCCTACCAGCGTTTCACCTTCATCAGTAAATGCAATAATAGAAGGGGTTGTGCGCGCACCTTCAGCATTTTCGATAACTTTTGGATCACCATCCATAATGGCGACACAAGAGTTTGTAGTTCCTAAATCAATACCAATTATTTTGCCCATTTCAACTCTCCCCTCTCTGCCATCCAACCAGCAGAGACATGAAATACTCTAGCGTTAACTCGATTATCGCTGTTTGCAGGTTGGGTAACTTTGCCAGTGATAACCACTAAATCTTGCTTTTGAATATGTGTGCTATTTAGTTAATTTCAAGCTTTTTCATCAATTTTTGTTGCACTTGCTTTAGACACAACAACCATTGCAGGGCGAACTAAGCGGCCATTTAAGGTGTAGCCTTTTTGAATAGCAGCCAACACTGTGCCAGGCTCTGCATCTTGGCTCTCTTGCATAGCCATTGCCTCATGGAATTGAGGGTCAAAAGGCTCCCCAACAGGATCAAGCTGCTCAATATTAAATTTCTTAAGAACGTCCAAAAACATCTTCAGGGTTAGCTCGATACCCTCATGCATTGCTTTGCTGGCTTCTTCTCCAGTGGGTGTTGCCGTTTCTAGTGCTCGCTCTAAACTATCAACAACTGGTAACAACTCATTTGAAAATTTATCCAAGGCAAATTTATGTGCTTTTTCAACATCCTGTTTTGCTCTTCGCTGTACATTTTGCATTTCAGCCTGCGCACGTAAGACATGCTCTTTTGCTTCATTAGCTTCTGCCAGCGCAGTACCTAACTGCTGCTGTAATGCTTCAAGAGAAGCTGCATCCTGGGCCTGTTCATCTAAAGAGCTTATTTCATCAGAACCGGCACCTAGCTCTTCAGCTTGCTGAGTATCAACTTGATCATTGCTAGCAACCTCTTCTTGCTCATTCGGTACTGACTTCTCTTCACTCATCCCAGGTCCTCCTCAAAAGTAATCATTCGCATAAGTTTTATGCCCTAAAACCTCTTACTGGTGCTATATGGGGTTAAAGGTTTAGGTTTCAACCAAGTACTAGCTTCTTTTTTTGCCACATTTTTCTTCCAAAAAAATCATCACATGACTTGACACAAATACCTGTATAAACGTATATACTGTAAAAATAAACAGTTAGCGATTTTTTGATAAGCGCTTATGTCTTTCAGCCAAGCAAAAGCTTGGCTTTTAAGAGATATAGCTTTTATTAGCTAAGAGGGCTATATACATGCTGACCCAACTCGTAATAAAAAACTTTACCATTGTCGATCAGCTAGAAATTGATATTCCCACAGGCATGACTGCAATTACCGGTGAAACAGGAGCTGGGAAATCTATCATGCTTGATGCCTTAAGTTTGGCTTTAGGGGAGCGTGCCGATTCAACTGTAGTTCGCAACGGCGCTGCTAAAGCAGAAATTCTTGCCACATTTGAGTTGAGCAACTGCGTTGAAGCGCAAACCTGGCTAAAAACCAAACAGCTTGAAAGTGAGTACGAAAATGAGTGCATTTTACGTCGAGTAATCAGCCGTGAAGGGCGATCACGCAGCTACATTAATGGCAGCCCATCCCCACTACAAGACTTACGAGAGCTTGGCAGTTTATTGCTGGAAATTCATGGCCAGCATGCACATCACTCTCTACTCAAAAAAGACTGTCATCGCCAGCTATTAGATGAGTATGGCCAGCTTACACATCTTTATCAGCAACTTGTTACCACCTATAAAAAATGGCAGCGAAAAACCCAGCAACTTGAGATTATTACACGTCAGTCCGAAGAGCAGCAGGCCAAGCAACAACTACTCGACTATCAGCTTAGCGAATTAACCTCTCTTGAGTTACATGAAGGAGAAGTAGGCGCCTTAGAAAAAGAACAAAAACTATTAAGCAATATTGACGCTTTACAACAAAACTGCCAACAAGTGATAGATATTTGTAGCGAAAGTGAATCGACCAATTTATTGCAATTACTTAATCATTCACTACAAGTGCTTTCCAGTTTAAACACTGACAACCCACAATTATTAGAAGCACAACAACTATTAATCAATGCCCAAATTCAAGTTGAGGAAGCAGAGTCTTCTTTGCAACAAGCCATTCATCAGTCACAAGCCGATCCACAGCATTTACAAGAAATAGAGCATCGACTGAGCTGCATATACGATATTGCTCGCAAACATCGCACTCACCCCACTGAACTTGTCGCATTGCAACAGCAATTAGAAAATGAATTAAATCATTTAGCAGCCTCTGATGAGTTAATCGCTGAACTGGAAACGACAACCAAACAGTTAGCTGATGAATATTTTCAGCTGGCAGTAAAACTCTCTAAAAAAAGGCAGCTAGCTGCAAATAAACTGAGCAAGGCCGTTACATCAGAAATCAATCGTTTAGGTATGCCTCAAGGTCAATTTGAGGTAAAAATAGACGCAATATCCAGCGCCAAACCATTACCCTCAGGCCTGGATAGCATTGAGTTTTTAGTAACAGCCAATCCGGGGCAATCATTAAGGCCCATTCAAAAAGTTGCTTCCGGAGGTGAATTATCCAGAATTAGTCTTGCTATTCAGGTAGTCACAGCGCAAACCAGTACAACCCCAACACTCATTTTTGATGAGGTTGACGTGGGGATTAGTGGAGGTACCGCCGAAGTGGTTGGCTCATTATTGCGCCAAATTGGCAATCAAGGACAAGTGTTGTGTGTTACCCATCTACCTCAAGTAGCTTCACAAGGCCATCATCATTTCAATGTAAAAAAAGCAATAAAAAATAATACAACATTTACTCAAATTGAAGCTCTAACCCCTACCGGGAAAGTATCTGAAATTGCTCGACTACTAGGCGGGGTAAAACTAACAGATCAAACCCTAGCTTACGCAGAAGAAATGCTACTTAACGCACAAACAAGCTAATTTAAAAATATTATTAATATTTGCCACACTAGTTCTTTAACACAATTTAAAAAGCCGACTTACATCGGCTTTTAATCATTTACACAAGCTTACTCTATTTTATTATTTTTTGGGCCTTACATAGAGCACCAAGCTATGGTCGATTAACTCAAATCCATGCTTCTCTGCAATTTCATGTTGCAGCCGCTCGATATCCTTGTCACAAAACTCAACAATTTCACCAGTTTCCATACAAACCATATGATCATGATGATCCCCGTGCGCTAACTCAAAAACTGAGTGACCACCATCAAAGTTATGTCTGACCACTAAGCCAGCACTTTCAAATTGAGTCAAAACCCGATAAACAGTTGCTAGCCCAACATCCTCATCAGCATCCATTAGTGCTTTATATACATCTTCTGCACTCATGTGACGCTGTTCATTACTTTCGAGAATTTGCAAGATTTTTACACGTGGTAAAGTAACTTTGAGGCCCGCTTTTCGTAACTCTTGATTTTCCACAACCCTATCCTATATAAACAGTGCACTTAGCAGATGCCAAGAAGTAAGGTATTATCACATTTTGACCCAAGATAGTGGAAGTCTATCCAAGATGCAAAAGACCATAATGCGACTCATAATTTTAGTAAGCTTAACATGTTTATCTGCCTGCTCTTTATTTAGTGACAGCCAGCATCAATCTATCAGTTTCCCTGGCGTGCATAAAATTGATATTCAGCAAGGCAATGTTGTAACCCAAGAAATGATTAACCAGCTCAGACCGGGTATGACTAAACGTCAAGTACGTTACATTATGGGAACCCCCCTATTAGTTGATACTTTTCAACAGGATCGGTGGGATTATATTTATAGCTATCAACCTGGAGGAAAGTCACGTGTTCAAGAGACACTCAGCCTTTATTTCTCTGATGGTAAGCTCAGTCATTTCACGGGAGACTTTCGGCCAGAGCCACCCCCAGCAATTGAACAGCCACAGATTTCAGCTGAGCCGACAGAAGAGGCCTCGGCAACACCTATTGAAGAAGACGTAATTAAAGATATTATTGAATAATTATTTGCAACCTAACTGCTATCTTATCTAAAGGCAGTTGAGTAGATAGAACACAGATAAATAAATAGACCTGGATACATACTCGCGATTTATCGAGTTAATGTATCCTGCCACTACCAATATACTACTGCTGCTCAGTCTCTCGTTTTTGCTTGGCTTGGGCAGCACGCTTTTTCCTGACCTCCTTGGGATCGGCTATTAGTGGACGATACAGTTCAACCCGCTCCCCTTGTTCTAGCACTCTTTCTTTAGGTTTAGGTACTACCTTACCTAATATACCAAACTTACAACTCTCCCAATCAATTTCAGGAAAAGCTTGATCAATCCCTGACTGACGAGCAGCATCGTAGGCTGTAATCCCTTTTTCAACCGTCATAGCAATAATCTTTTGCTTATGAGGCAACGCATATGCCACCTCTACTTGAATTTCTTCAGCCATAATACTCTTTTGCTCGCTTACAAAAAGCATCTACCATGGTGTTAGCAGCTCCATTAAACAAGCTACCTAGCGTAGCTTCCATCATCTTACTTGAAAACTCAAAGTGCAGACTTAACGACACCTTACAGGCACTCTCTTCTAAAGGAAGGAAATCCCACTGCCCAGTTAAGCTTTTGAAAGGCCCTTCTATCAGCTCCATATGAATAGCGCTGCCATACTCAAGCCTATTACGAGTTGTAAAACTATGTTTAAGCCCACCTTTTGCTAAGTAAAGGGTTGCCTCTACTAGCTCGTCAGTTTGCTGATGAATGGCTGTATCGACACACCAAGGAAGGAAATGAGGATAAGATTTAATGTCATTTACAAGATTAAACATTGCCCTGGCCGAATAAAGGACCAGGGCTGAACGACTGATTTGTGTCATATTGTTTATGACAATCCAAATAATTACTGGCAAATAAATACGTGATTAACTAAATGCTTTATACAACGTAGTCACAAATATCACAAGTACAGCCAAAGGAGAAAGCACTCGAGCAGCAGCACGCCAGGTGTTAAAGCGAACTAAGTTCTGCATAGCCAACTCATTCAACACAACGGAACGTTTTAAGATCCAGCCAGCAAATATTGAAATGAGCAAACCTCCCAACGGCAACATAATATTGGCTGTTAGGAAATCTAACAGATCAAAGAAGTTTTTATCAAACAGCTTAACTTCTGACCAAATATTAAATGAGAAGACTGTACCTAAGCCAAGTAGCCACACAATCAAGCTGAAACAAATCGTTGCAGTTAACCGAGAAACATTATGCTGCTGAACAATATAAGCAACCGCTGGCTCAATCAACGAAATAGCAGAGCTTAGCGCTGCAATCGAAACAAGCAAAAAGAATATCGTACCGAAAATTTGCCCACCAGCCATGCTACCAAAAGCTTGTGGTAACGAAACAAACAGTAATCCTGGCCCCGCACCGGCCTCAAGACCATTTGCAAATACAATTGGGAAAATAGCCATACCGGCAACTAATGCAACCAGTGTATCCAATACCGCAATTGTCAATACAGTACCACCAATTGATGCCTGCTTGGGCATATAGGCTCCATAAGTCATAATGGCACCCATTCCTAAACTTAACGTAAAGAAGGCATGCCCCATTGCAACCAGGATCGCTTCACCAGTCAGTTTGCTGAAATCAAAGGCAAATAAAAACTTTAAACCCTCTCCAAACTTATCTGTACTGGTTATGCTGTACCCAACCATGACCAGCAACAAAACAAATAGCGCAGGCATCATAATGCGCACACTGTTTTCCAAGCCTTTATGAATACCTCTGGCAATGATGATGGCCGTTAAAATCATAAACAGGGAATGCCAGAAAATTAATCGGCCTGGGTTACTGGTAAGATCACCAAACATTTCCCCTGTTTGCTTGGCATTTACACCGTTAAATAACCCCATACCAATATCGGCAGTATAGTTAAGTGCCCAGCCTGCAATAACACTGTAAAAAGATAAAATAAGAAAGCCAGCCAGTACGCCCATCCAACCGACCAAGCTCCAGGCCCTAGTTGATCCAGACTCTACCGCTAGGTCACCCATCGCATTAATAGGATTACGACGAGCATGACGGCCAATTAATACTTCTGACATCATGATGGGTATTCCCACCACAGCAATACATGCTAAATACACTAAAACAAAAGCACCTCCCCCGTACTCCCCAGTGATATATGGAAATTTCCAAATATTCCCCAAACCGACTGCCGACCCAGTAGCAGCCAAAATAAAAGTCCACCGCGTGGCCCAAGTCCCACTTACAGCCTTATGCGCTTCAGCCATGTGTAACCTCTTGTAGTTGTAATTGGCGTATTAACCCCCATAAAGCATAGCGAGCTTAGTGCTAGCAACGCTTAACAGGTTAAGATGTGGCATTTTAGTCATTTACCCCTGTCAAACAAGAACATATACCACAGAGTGATAGCACATTTTGTTATATAACCGTATAATATACCACTATGGTAAAGAAACAGAAAAAGTCTGGTCAGTCCAGCAGTACAATTGTTCTCAATAAAAAAGCTCGCCACGACTACCATATCGATGAACGGTTTGAGGCGGGAATAGCCTTATCTGGCTGGGAGCTAAAAAGCCTGCGTGCAGGTAAAGTACAACTAGTGGATAGCTATGTCTTACTTAAGGATGGTGAAGCCTGGCTAGTAGGTGCCAATATTACTCCTTTAAGCACAGTATCTACTCATGTTGTAGCAGACCCGCAACGAGACAGAAAATTACTACTTCACCGCAAAGAACTAGCTAAGTTATTTTCTATTACCCAACAAAAAGGGCAAACCTGCATCTGCACAGCTCTTTATTGGAAAAAACACCTGGTTAAGTGTGAAATTGCAATTGCCAGAGGTAAAAAGGATTATGACAAACGAGCAGCAGAGAAAGAAAAAGACTGGCAGAAGCAAAAGCAACGGCTTATGCGCCACTAGTTTTATTTTAGGGTTGAAACTTACTGTTAAAACCCTTATCTTACCTAATATCCATTAAGGTTTCGGGGGCGATTTGGATTCGACGACGGTTACGAAACCTTCAGGTGCATGTCGAGATGGCAGCCAATCTCGTAAATCAAAAGCTGCAAAATAGTAATCGCAAACGACGATAACTTCGGCGCTCAAGGCGCTCTAGCTGCTTAATACCCAGCTAGCGGTTGTAATTGGCTTACTTGTTGGCTGGTTTCAACTGTCAATTTAAACAAGGTCGCTGTGAAGCATGCCTGAGGCGGATCAGTTAAACTAATTTTCAGGCTCGCTTGTTACATCCTGATCGTCGGGTTGTTTTGAGCTAACTAAATAGACGAATCTAAACATGTAGAGCCGAAGGCAGAGAACTGGCGGACGCGGGTTCAATTCCCGCCGCCTCCACCAATTTCATTTATCAAACGGTCTTATATTTACTTAAATATCAAAGAGTTAACATACAGACTTAACTTCAAACCTTAACACCAAGATAGCCTAAATCACCCTGTTTTTAATGCCGGGTTCCCCACGTGGAACCCATGATTTCCCCACACCTCCCCAAATAGTTATTTATAAATCAAAGAGTTATCATCGTGGGTACTTTTAGTTCTCCCCTCATACATTTATAAGCTTTCACTCAAATTTGTACCCTTCAATAAATCACTTATGACTTCCAAGTTGCTCCTCAAGCCATAGCCGATCAATTGTTAAAAGAAAGCTTTCAACAGTTTGTGGCTTGGTTTTGTGGAGCTCAGATAGTTTTGCTACGACACCTTCAAGGTTTGGAATATCTTCATAGCCAGTAGCCAGCCACTCCAAGTCAATACCAAGCAACCGACCCAGTGCAACAGCTTCGTGCAATCTAAGATTGCCGTACCTTATTCGGTCATAAATTTGTGTTGGGCTAAGCCCTACCTTCTGCCCTATTTGCTCAACCGAAAGCGAATGGCTATTGATGGCGTGCCTAAGTCGATCTCCAATTGCCTTTACTTCCTGGGTTACTTTGGTACTTCTTTTCATAATTTTTTCATTATGAACCTATTGCGAATATTTACTATGAATTTCACTCCTGGTTTTGGCGAAATGCCAAAAAATTAACGCAATAAGCCAATGCCATTTGGCAAATTTCTAAATGATTAATTATTGCTCAGAGTAATATGATTTACATCACGTATGATTACTTGTAATTTCTCTTATCAACGGCTTGGACGTAAGTGCTTAAGTTAGTGCCTTAAGGATGAAACATGTCTTTTAGAGTGAAACCTTGGGGTAATTTTCAAGAAGAAACACAAGTTGCCGAGATAGCAACTCAAGGTATAAACAAAGGAGAAAGCAACGATATTATCCAGACATCAACAGGTATATATCTAAAGCCAATTAAGGAGGTACAAAAAGCAGTGATTTTAAAAGAAGAATTAAATTATCTAAAAAATTATGTCTATTTTATTAATCAACATTCAAAATTAATTATTGATCATTTATCTGCTTGTTTAAATAGCTAGTTATCAAGTATAAGGAAAACCTTTACATCAGGCACTTTTTAAGTCATCCAATTTCCAAGTAATGGCAACCTCCCTATTGGGAGGATTGCGTAGCTAAACTAAAATTAATACCTTCTGCGTTGAGGACGACTATTAGTTTTAGGCTGCGCTTGATTAACTTTGATGTTACGACCTTGCAAAGAGCTTCCGTTCATTCCTTTGATGGCTGCATCCGCTTCAGAATTATTTTCCATTTCAACAAAACCAAATCCTTTAGACTGACCCGAGTCACGATCAGTGATAAGGTCCACAGTTGCTACAGTACCATAAGCTGAAAAAGCTTCTTTTAAATCATCGGCTGTTACACTATAAGACAGGTTGCCAACGTACATTTTCATAAACTTTCCTCTATTTTGTGTGTTGGTAGAAATAGCACTATCGAAAACCAAGCACACAAATTACTCGATAGAGAAAACCATTCTTAGATGATTTGTTAGAACTCCGTAACACTTATCTAATAATTAAGAGTTAATTAGATACGGCATACTACTCTATATTAGCACTTTATACTAACTTTCTTCTAAGCTTCATACTCGTCCGTACAGACGCAGATAATCAATTCATCTGCTTGCTGGGTGTTTAGACCAGAGTTAGTCTGGACATGTAAACAAACACCAGCAAGGAGAGCACTATGAAACCAGCCACCCCAACAGAAGAGCAACGCTTACAGCAATTCATCAAAGAACTAACAGCCTTGTCTAAAAAGACTGGTATTGTTATTGAAGCAATAGGCGGTGTTAGCATTTTGGAGCCTGAAGAATTGAGAGCGTTACGATATTTAGGTGAGGTGGGAACTGGTGATATTGAGCCTAGGTTTTAACCTGGGCTGATTAATTACAAATAATTAATTCTTTTGATTGCTTTCTGTTATTACCTCCTATCGTGTAGTTGATTTTAACCTCATTAATTTTCAGTCCTTCAAACACTTGCCGTATATCAGGGTGATCATTAATGCTAACCACAAATCGGCCTTTGCTGGTTTTGGCTAGTTCTGCTATGGCTTCGTATTGGTCAAAATCAAACTTGTTGTCGTAGCCATTCGTTTCCCAGTAAGGTGGGTCAAGGTAAAACAAGGTGTGTTCCCGGTCGTAGCGCTTAACACATTGCTGCCAATCCAGATGCTCAATCGTTACCCTGGCTAGTCTCAAATGAGCTTGTGAAAGTGTTTCTTCTAACCTGGTTAAATTTAATCTCAGTGGCGTGGTGGTACTGGTACCAAAGTTTCTGCCAGTTGGCTTAGCGCCAAAGGTTAGTTGTTGTAGGTAGTAAAAACGCGCTGCTCGCTGAATATCGGTTAACGTCTCTGGTGGTCCATTCAAACAACTGACGACTAACCAAAGCCCACTTAAATTGTCGGATAAATTCTTCAAGGTGATGTTGTACCACCCTAAATAAATTAATCACGTCCGAGGAGGTATCATTAAGCACCTCAGCTTTTGAAGGTTCCTTCATAAAAAATAATGCTGCTGCGCCACAGAACGGCTCAACATAGCAAGTATGATCAGGAAATAATGGTAAGATATGCTTAGCTAAACGGCGCTTGCCGCCCATCCAGGCGAAGATAGGTTTAGACATGGAGTCTCCTTCTACAAGGGAAAAAGCTACTTACAAGTGCCCTGCAAGTACAGGTAGACTGGTAAAAATATTAAAATTATTAAGAAAAGAGTTTTCTGTGAGGCTAACGACTAAGCACGCCGATGCGAAGAATCCACGTGGAGCGCCTTGTTAGCTTTTTTTTGCACGGTTTCTAAGCCACCCAAACAGACCAATTATTAGACCAACAAGAGCGCCTATTACGGCTTTAATACCAACTTGCCCCCAATCGATTCTAGAAACACTTGAAGGAACTTTTTCTATAATGCTTTCCTGGAAGTCAGATGGATTTGAGTTAACTATACTGCTAACCCACTCATGAGAGGCTTTCTTGCTCCATTCTAAGTCTGACTCTTCTGCATATGAATAAAGAAATAAAACTTTTCCCTTAATATGTACGAACGTTGCTGTAACGACTGAAACAAAGGGAGCTGGATTGCCCATTTCATCTTTCATATCATATTTAACTAACGATGAGTAAGAGAGCGTACGGTCTGTTTCCTCATGCACCGGCATAGGTACCATCTGCGATATAGAAAGAGCAAGATCAACATCATATTTTTCTTTAATTCCTTCATTCATTTTTCCCATTAGCTCAGGCAACTGAGCTTCGACCTTCTTCATTAACTCGGAATTTTGAGATTTTATGGTTTTTTTAAGGGCCTCAAAATCTGAGCTTGTTACAGCTATGCTTATTAAGCTTTTGGCCGTTTGTACTGTGAAGCGTCGAGGCAATTCAGGTATTTCGTCTCTCAACACCATATCGACGAAGCCATCAGGTATAAATGTAACAAACTCTTCGTTCATAGGTGCGACGAATTGTTTTTGAACCTCATAAAGAACTGCCATTTCAGGTGTAACAGCACTATAACCTTCAGGCACAGGAATATTTAAATCGACCCCTCCTACTGATATTTCACTCGCCCAGATGAGCGAAGAGGAAAGAAGTAGTAATGCAAAAATGATTGATCTCATTTATATCTCCGTGAGAAAAGCTAACGCCGCAAGCAAAGGTGCGCGTTAGCGCGTCCATCCCGCAGGGCGCTGCTGCCTTTGCTTGTTAGGTTTGTGCTTTGCTATAACAAATACCATAAATATATACTTTTCCCTGCTTATATTCACATGAAGTAATGTCATCATGCCAATAAACTGTAGAAGCACCTGAACTACTAAAGTTGGAAATCAAATTTTCAAATAAATAGTAGATTGTTGAGAACAACAACTCGTTATCTTGTAGTACTTTATCTAAGGCAGGGTAACCTGCCTTACCCAACTCATCTTGAATTTCACCAACCTGCTCATCATCTTCTTTTAGATCTGAAATCAGCTGATGGTATTCGTCCTCTAGAAGCTCGATGAACTCTTGCTCTTTAATGGAGAGTGAATATGTCCATTTGGTCATTTTTGCCCGAGCCGAGCTCAAACTCATTTCTGGCAAACAAAAAATATCGATTGGTACTGATTTATCGTCAATCTTAAGATTCAATTCAATACCTCTAGAAAACCTAACCAGAGTGAAGCGACTGTTTGGCAGTCCCTCTGGCTAGCTCTGTTATACATTGGCTAGCTAATCATGTGGGTGTTCACTGAATTGCTTGGCATTATCACCAATTTTTAGCCAGCCTGGTTTTTCAGAAACAAATTCGTGGAATTTATTTTCAATTTTAAATTCACCGTCTATGCAATTTGCATTGATTGGAAAGGACTCCATACCTGACAAGACTTCACCAAGCGCTGTGCCGCAGAGAGAGCAAAAACAACGATCATATTTATATGGTGGCTGCGCTTTATAGGTTGTTATTTTGTCTAGGCCAGCAGTAATTTGAAAATTATCGGCTTTTACGAATGCCAAAGCGCTTGCACCAACCTTACGGCAGCGACTGCAATGACACATACCTAGCATGCTTGGCTTTTCAGACAACTCAAATTGAACTGCTCCGCAACAACAACTTCCTTCTATCACTTGCTACCTCCTCGTAATGTATAACGCCTTGCTCACCGGCACATACTGTGGAGAGCTTTTTTGTGGAAAAATGGATCGGATCGTAGCGACAGACACAAAAACGAGCGTAGCAGTATGTGTCCGCGTGAAGCAATTTGTTAGGCATTAGTTTGGACTGCCATGTTTTTTCATTAACTTTCGCTGAAGATCAGCCATTTTTTGGTGGAGCCTCATTAGCTTCGGGGTTGCTTCCAGTTCACCATGATAATTTGCGAGATCTCCTTTGTTCATTTCTGCGTAAATTTCATCCGCTGTTTCAATGTACTTTTTGGTGGTCAGCCCCTTTGCTATAGGCTTACGAATATTATTGACTTGACGACCTTGGTAAACCTTACTCGAATCATGAACGAAGATCGTATACTCAAAATATTTTGGTTTTGGTGTGAGATCTATGATTTCACCTGCATCATTTTTCCATACAGAGTGAAATTCAGCCTCGATCATTACGCTTGGCCACTCCCAAATTGACCACCCGAATAGCTGACTCCCGCCATGCTCAGCAACATGTTCACTTAAGATATTAAAGCAGTCCCTCTGGTCGGCATCCTTCAATGGGCGCAATGGAATTTTTACAGGGAGCGCATCAGATAATCCTGAGCAAAACTGAATTACGTGCTTTCTTTCAATATCTGGCAGCTTCATGATTTAGATTGCCTAACTATTAATGAACGTCACTATGACGTGATACATTACGTCGTAGTGAAGTTTAACACCCCAAACTAATTGATCAAACTCACAGTTTTATATCCAGATTAATATTTAACTATTCTTCACAAATAAGCTGATTTTTAATAGTATGAATGGTTTTTAGCTTTATATTATACGTCAGAGCGATGTAATAAATTGTGTCATGCTGACGTATAATTCCCTTTACACTTCACTTAATTAAATCAACACTCGTTGTATACCCTGAGGCACTAACTGAATGCTTTGCCTGTTTAACTACCCACCGACCATCAACACCAGTCCTTACACCTTGAATAATCACTGGCCGTTCAGCTATTAATTCAGGATTACCTACTACCGTTATGCTTAAACTGGCTTCTGTATCATTTAACCCACTTAGCTTCGCTTTAGCACTGGCCTTGGCTGCTTCCTTGGTTGGATATACCATTTTAATAGTATAGATCGGTTCACCATTGCCAACCTTTACATGCTCTGTCTTACCACCTTCAGCACTGTGATACTTAGCCATCACACTTTTATAATATTGTCTGTCAGGGGCTTTTAAATTCCATTTATTAATTTTAGAAATTGTTATTGCTGACAGTTGCTTACCAGTTGCTGTTTTGGTTTTGCCACGCTCAACAAAGACTAAATGCTCCATCATTGGCTTAACAATTGCCCCATGATCTAACGCCATACGACTTAAAAAATTAATATCTGATTCTTCAGTCTGGTCTATATGGTCAATGACAATAGAGGTAAATACTTCTGCAATTTTAGGCTTCAACCCATTGTCATTAGCTACGGTGGTAACTATATCTACCAGTTTTTTTTGATGCCATGAACGTGACTTAGGGCTACGGAGTTGATCCCTTAAGTTAGCTCCTTTCGCCTGAATGGTCATCTGATTAGGTGGGCCAGAGAGTGATACCTCATCAATAATGAAGTCACCCATATGAATATTCTGGATGGCGACTGATAGCTTGGTGCCTTTGGCGGGTATCGGTAAGTTACCTTCAGGGTCAGATAACTTAAGGGTGACACGATCAGATTTAATGCCCGCTTCGTCGGTAAGCTCTAAGCTAATTAAATGTTGTTTAATATCAACGGCCAGATTGGCAATTAATACTTGATAATCAATAAGCACGGTTTATGACTTATAAGAATGGAAAGTTAAGACCAAAGGGTTTCTGCAGTCTGATTTTGAGGGGTTAGCGCTGGCAATAAAATATTAATTCCTGCTGCTAAAACAGGCCCCTTTTCTACTAACCCTGGATTAGCATCTAACACCTGCAGCACAAAACTTTCTTCACCATAATACTGCTTACAAATCCAGTCCAGGGTATCACCGTCCTTTGTTCGGTATACTGTCGCCATAGTAGGTTATGCTCACGCTGAATTCAATCTTACGGCAAACGCCTTCCTTATCTGGGTAGGTGCCACTTTCACTCACTTGGGTGATACACCAATAGCCGAGTATTTCGCCAGTACCCGCTACCAAAATAAAGGGCGCACCTGTACCCGCCAGCTCAACCATATGAAGTAGGCTATCACGACTGCCATATTGGCCAGGGTACATGGTGCCACTTAAAGCCATCGTTCGAACGGTTTCCCCGGTATACTGCTGCTGAGGATAACCCCCAATAATAGGCTGGCTGGCCCATGTAAACTGCCATTGTTGACGAAGCTTTTGATAGCTGGCAGTCTTAATCGAGAATATAAAATCACCCAGCTTGAGTAGTGTATAACTCATAGAGCAGCCGCCATATCCATATCATAAAGCGCGCCTCGCTGTCTGGCTTCAGCTTCCTGCTCACGCTCTTCTAAAGCATCCTTCACTTGCTGTGTAACTTCTTCTGCCGACATACCAGGGGCTGCATTGATGGTAATTGGTGCGTTTAGGTGGGTGGTGACATTCATATTCTTTTGCTGGTTGATTTGCTGTAGCCGCTTTTCTATTTGCTTAGCATTAACGGCTTGTGTCTCTTGTATCTGGGCTCTGCGTTGCTGCGTTCGCTGGTTAATTTTTCCGGCAACTGTTTTCTTTTCTTCCTCATCATCGCCAGTAAACCAACGTTTAATACCTTTTAGCTTCTCAATGGCTTTATTAATCCACTGGAATTTACTACGGAGCCAATCAATCGCTGGTTGCCAGACCTTCATGAATAGCTTTTTAGCTGAAAAACTAGAAAGCCTAGTTTTAATGTTATTTACCCCTGAGCTAAATGCATTAAGCACAGAATCCCAGAGATTACTAAAATAGTCTTTGATCTGGTCCCAGTTAGCGATTAATAAACCAAGAGGTGTACTAGTAAAGAAGTAGTTTTTAATAGCCTCCCAGGCTACACCGAATATTGCTTTGACTCTCTCCCATAAGTTACCAAAGTAGTCTGTGATTGGTTCCCAATTAGATATCAGCAAACCTAGTGGTGTAAAATTGAAAAAGTAGTGTTTAATGGTTTCAAATGCTGAACTACAAGCATTAGCAACAGTATCAAATGTATCACCTAAAAATGTGGATACAGTACTCCAGTGGGTAATAATTAATGTCGCACCAATCGCAATGATTTTAATGATTAGGCCAATGGGATTGGCCATCATGGCTAATCCAACCGCTTTTATCGCTGGAATAAATGCTATTAATGCAGACCCAGCTGCCAATACGGCACCGACTAATTTCACACCAACTAATGCACCCACAACAGCCACAATATTTTTCCAACCAATGGCTTCCTCAATAAAATGGCTTACTTTACTAGCCACAGTAACGACGGTTTTGCCCAGATTCCACATAAACCGACCCACACTCACTAATGAATCAGCTACCTGGATTAACACTTGATTAAAGCGAGCGCCGTATTTTTCATGGAAAGTTTTAAACTTAATCATGAGCTTGGTCACCAAGGGCATAAACTTGGCACCCACTGATTTACTGACACTGCCAATGATTTGTTTAAAGTCTAAAAAGGCGTCCTGAAAATCCTCTGCATTTTTGGCATCTTCTTTTGAAATTATATTACCGGTGGCCCTGGCGTCTTTTCTTAACGCCTCAAGGCCGGCTTTTCCGCCATTCAGCATATTGACCAGCCCAACGCCTTCCGTATCGAATAGCTTCATCGCCAGTCGCACACGATCGGCTTTATTGGGGATATGCTTCATCGCTTCCGAGATATGCTCAAACTGCTGTTCAGGTTTCAGCGAGTTTAGCCACTTAGCATCCAACCCTAATTCTTTGAGTGCTTTACCCGTTTTACCAATCCCAGCAGCCGCTTCCGATACCCGTCGTACCATCCGTTGGGAAGCCGTATTAAATTGCGCGGTAGATACTCCGGAGCGCTCAGCCGCATACTGATATTCTTGGAGCCCTTCAACACTAAACCCCAGTTTAGCCGCATGCTTGGCAATGGGGTCTCCTCGATCAGCCGTGGATTTCACCATCGCCAACAAACCACCCGCTGCCCCGGCTAACCCACCTGCAGCCCATTTACCGGCGGTTTTTAACTGTCCAAGTCGTTGCATGCCCGCTTGCTGAAGTCCTTGAAAACGAGCTGTACGCTGCAACCGTCGTTGTGCTTGAGCGGTGTTATTAATATCTACTCCATAGCGTCTGGCAGCACGGGAGGCGCGAGTCAGATTTGCTTCTGCCCGTCGAATAGATTCGGCTAACCGTTCGCTGCTGCCACCCGCTTGTTGTTGCTGTCTGCGTAGTCTGGCTAGTCGTTGGCGATACTGATCCACCTGTCGTACAGCAGCCAGTTTTTTATTAGTCTCTCGGTAAGCTTTGCCTAATTTACTGGCAACAGATTCAGTTTTTTTAAAGCTTTTCGCCAGTGACTTATCAATATAAGCGCCAATGGCAATATTGAGTTTATTAGCCATGATTATTGTTGCTTAGGAAGGGATTTGTACCAATCAAGGAGGTCTTCGAGGTCCATGTCTAACAGCTCTGACAGTGGGGTGCCTCGCAGGTAGTAGGATAAGGTTAAGCAAATTTGCTTTACTGATCGCCAGTCAAGCCTAAAAAACCTTCCACCTTTTTACTGATTAACTGAAAGTCTTCTCCATCTAATTCTTCTACAGTAGCAATATCCAAGCTGGTTAAATCAGCCACCATATGAATACTTTGGGTAATTTCCCCACCACCCCGTTTTTCCATATTTTTTAAATCTTTGGCTTTAGGGCGACGTAAAGTGACTTCGTTAATGACTTCACCATTACGTTCTATAGGATAGTTTAAGGTAATTAATTCGCTCATGATGTACCTATTGTGTTGTATGTTGGTTTAGAGTTTATAAGCCTAAAAATTCACGGACGCTTTGCATGTGATCAGTGCCTTCTATTTTGCGCACATGGTTAACCACATCGATCTCGTAAATGAGTTTGTTATTGATGGTGAGTTTGTAGTAATCCAGTTTGACCGTGGTCGTTAAGCTGGATAGCTCGGCTTGTTTCCATTCACCAAAATCTATTTCACTGACTAGACCACGGCAAACCGCATCAATTCCTTGATCGCCCTGACCAGGGTTGCGCAATACGCCTTTGATATTAAACGGCACTTGCTTACCTTGCTGGAAACCAAACTCTTTCAGTACATTGATATTACAGTCATCAATGGTAAAGCTCAGCTCCATGGCTTCCATCCCCATATCCAGGTGGGTCACGCCATCCATGCCACCACCTCTAAACTCTTCGGTTTTAACCGTGAGTTTGGGTAGTGTAATAGACTGCACTCGTCCTGCCTGGCTTACCCCATCAATAAACAGGGTGGCATAAGTGACATTATTGGCGTGCACTGAGTACCTCCTTAAAATAATCGTCGGTTAACGTGGCATTAAAGGTGATATGTTCAGCTGGGGTGGGCGGGGTAAAATCAAAGTTAAAATACACCTTGCCATCCGCTAAGGCGTCTGGGGTATTTAAGTCTGGATCAGCCCAGCAAGTGCCGCCTAAAATAGCACCGATATTTTTTAATCGGCGCAGATAATTATTCACACCTTCTGTTACATCAGCGATGTAGTTTTTAGTGATATTTCTGTCAACGGCCCACATGTGAGCGCGCTGCAGTGAGTCATAAATAATTGCGGCTGTACGTACCACGTTAATAAATGTCCATTTAGGATCACTACTACAGGTACGGTTGCCCCAGAGCCTATAACCATTTTCTTGAATAATGGTAGTGACATCATGGCTATTTAAGTAATTGGCTCGGCAGTTTTTATCACCCAGTTTAAAATCAATCGGTCTTGCGGTACCTAGCACGCCGTTCATTAATTTATTCGAGGGTGAATGCCAAAACCCGTTGTCGTTATCAATTTTAGCCATGAGTCCCGCGACTCTGGATGAAGGTGGTTCAATGACAATGCCGCCTTTACCTTCATTTGCATCGCTATTCCAGACTTTAACCCAAGGATCGACTAGGTAGGCATAACGTTTACCAAATGTTTTACGGTAGTTAACGGCCTCTTCACCGGTTGTATTTGGACCATCAATGATAGCCACTCCACCTAATCGCTCAGCGCCTATGATCAAGGCATCAGCTGCGGCTTTGATATGTGAAAACTCTGGTGCAATTAAAATACGTGGTTCAACATGTACGGTACTTTTCGCATCAAGCAGTGCATAAATACCGGTATTAGGCTCGCCTTCCTGACCAATAATGGCACTCAGTGCAGTATTTTCATTATCTGTTGTTTCAGGAGCTGCAGGCGGTTTATCGTTAACCCGAATGACAACGACCATTGCCCCAATCTGGTTAAAAATACCTTGTAATGCAGCTGGCAGTGTGCCTTGCTTACCCAGCTTTTCCGCTTTTTTTAAACTGCCGGCCATTAACACCGGCGTATCATAGGGAAACACTTTCTCGTCAGCTTCGGGTGCTGTCCCCACTAAACCAATGACACTGCTTTTGACGGTACGGATCGGGCGTGGGCCACTGTCAATTTCAACGACCTCGACGCCATGGAGAAATTCTTCAGGCATAAGGGTTCCTTTTTGAATTAATTTATAGGGGAGTAAAGTGCTAACTATGATCGTTCGATTGAGCGCCGGCTCTCACGATCAAGGTCAGGCAAAGGGTCTGTATCAAAAGGATTTTCGCCGTGCATTGAAGGATAATAGCCCCATAGCGGCTTATCCCTATCAATGGGCACATAACCCGTCACAATCGCAGGCCAGAAAAATAACACTTCACCTGCCGGAGAATACACATAAGGGTGAGCATGAAAATATGAGCCAGGCTGGCTTTCATAGTTTGCACCGCATACCCCCCATTCATGATTAACACCGTTAAGCCAGGTATAACGAATATCACCAGAGATTAATTTTGCATAGCAGCCTACAGTGAGTGGTACTGAACGGTTGGCAGGAACTGTGGGGTAAATAGAGTAGGCATTATGTGTATCTCGATCATAACCGCTCCACTTCAGTCTCAGTACACGAATGGTCGGCTGTAAATACTTATGCCCTTTAAGCCCCATACACGTCAGAATTTCTTTTTCTTCGCTATCTCGCTGCTCCCAATCTATACCAGTTTTAATTTCTCGATATAATGAGACTTCAATAGAAAATGCTTCGCTTTTATCAAATCCATCTAACATCTTATCCACTAAATTTCCAAACTGATTTTTGGATTGTCGGTAAAAGGGGCTTTCCTTATGGGCCTCTAACATAAAAGCATTAAAACGATCTTCAGCGGCTTTCAGTTGCTGATTAATATCATTGATTTTATTTTGTACTACTTCTGTTAATTGATTACTGGCCTGTACCGCATCTGCTAACCGTTGTTCGATAGTCATCATTTCCTCGCTGTTTTTTCGTATTGATTAAATGAAAATAACAATTCCAGGTGGCGACGCATTTGGTCAATTTGCGCCTGACTTAACATAGCGAACTGCTCTAAAAATAAGGCAATGGCAATATCCGCCCCTTGGTCATTGACGGTAATGGCGTCGGCAGGCATGCCACTGAGTATGAAGTCAGTCGAGAAAAAACAAGGCGCGCTTGCAGCCTTATACTGCAAGGCTTTCTCTAATGATGACCAAACCGCTAATAAAGTGCCATCCTCTAAAAATATGCCAAACTCTCTAATCCAAAACTCTGACTCACCATCGGCTATGGCGCTTAAAATGATATGTGTTTTACCGGCACGTTCACTTTTTGAAATAGGCAACCTGAGTTGCTCACTTTTTAATTGAGTCTGTTTCGCGTTAGGCAGGTAACGACCATCACCCAGCGCAATTTCAGCAATGGTGGCTTGTAAACCATCATTACTGGCATTAAATACCGCCTGCAATCCTGCATCGGTAATAATAGGATTAATTTGCATGGTTATTCCTATACACGAATAATTGTCAGTGGACGGACTACAGCCGTCGCACAAATACCCAGCGTGTTTTGCTGCTCAATGCGACCAACACTGGTGACTCTGATGCTATTGATATTTCGAGTAACACAACTTGCTGTAATGCCTGTATTAAATTTGGCACCCAGCTGAAAACTAAAATGGCTGCGTACATTTTTAGTACGTTGAATAGTTTCTTGGATTTGCTCAATTAATTCTTTATTTAAAATATCACCTGATGTATTTAAATTATCATTGGCATAGGCAGTAACCTGAAAAGTAAAGGGCTTGCCATTGTATTCAAACCACTCTTTAATTTCGGTTTGCACATGTAATGCGTCTAGTGCTTTTTTAAGCGCACCTCTTGTGCCTTTAATCCGATGCACCGCCACACTATTCGCAATGGTTTGTCGTTTAACATACTCAGGCCAATCTGGATTCCATACATCCACCGATAAGGCCCAAGCCAACCAGGGCAAACAATTCGCTGGGCAAGTATCAGGATTCCAGACGTGATTAGGATAAGCGGGTATGTCACTCATACGACCAGTGCTATCAGCCAATCCTTCCTCTAAAGGGCTTGCATTGTTGGGTAATAAACTCATGAGAAAAAATGGATTATTTAAGCGAGGTTTATAGCAATTGATTTGGCTTTAGGTGCTTGAAAGACTTTGGCTTGAATATCTGCTGTCGGTGACAGCAATTCCACACGGGTAACGCCCCCCATATGGAGCGCATCATAAATACCCGAAAGCGCCACAGTTTTACCCAGTTTATAACACTGCTCGACATACTCATTCAGTGCTGTTGTAGCTGTATCGATAATGGCTTTAGAAGACGGCCCTTGTTGTACATGCAGTTTGGCATCAATGGAATAGTCGATAATTGCAGCGGCTTGCACGGTAATATGATCGGTTAACGGCCTGACATCTTCATCATTTAACGCGGTTAACAACGCCTGTTTTATTTCATCATCCGGTGCCATATCGGCTTCATTAGCTAAAGGTCGCCGCAAAAAAGTAATCATCACCTCGCCAGGCTCATCAGAATACACAGAGACATCCGCAATTTGATCATGGGCATTATGCGCATGAGCTAAATAGGCACCCACTGGGCCAGCGGTTGAATAACCTTCAGGCCCTAATTGAATACGACGCCTAAAGTCTTCGTCAGTCTCCATAATCGGTGGTTCTGGTGGTATTTGGCTATCATCACCTGAATCAATCACTTTACGCTTAACGCCGTAATTAGCGCCTAAATGATCTAAATCATTACCCACTGCATATGCTAGCATGACGGCTTTAGCCCGTTCATTAAACTGCTGTCGAATCAGCATTTCACGATAAGCACAGACCTCTAAAATCTTCATCGCAGGATCAGATTCGACCAGCGCCGTAAAACTGCTATCGCGCTTTTTTAGGTCATCCAGCATTGATGCTAGGACCATTTCATAATCGATTTGCTCAATAACATCTGGTGCAGGTAACTGTGATAAATCAATGGCGGTAAATTCGCTCATATAATGATGCCATCCAACGTAATGGGTTTGCCTTCGGGTAAATAAATCCCTTCTAACGCAATCAATAACTCGCCTGGCTCGCCGCGATAAGCCTTAACCTTGTTGACTTTTATGCGTGGTTCCCAACGGATTAAGGCTTCAGCAGTCGCCGCGTAGATTTCCACTAACCACTGACCATTCATGGGGCGGTCCACTAATTCAGGCAAACGGCTGCCATAATCACGCCGCATCAGTCGGGTTCCAATGCGGGTGGTTAATATGTCAGTGATGGATTGGCGGAGGTGATCGAGGTTAGAAAGGGGTTTACCAGTTTGTCGGTGAGTGCCTTTCATACTTTTAATATTTGCTAATTATTTTTATATAAAACAATACTTTTATCTGTTTTGCCAAGATAATAATTATAAATTTGCTTTCTAATAAACTTACCAACTCCATAATCCAATTCTTCATCTTCAGGGTCAATTTCAGGGAATTCAGTAATCTCGAACCAATTGCGTCTATCAAGCTCAATAAGAATTTTTCCGCTCTCAACAAGTTTGCCATTCTTAACCGTGTGCACATCATAATGTGTTTGAGTATGGTCTTCTTCGTATTCTATTGATAATTCATTTTCAACTTGGATATAGCTATCTTCTTCTACATAGGGAGCGATATCATTCAATACTTCAAAAATAGTATCTGATCTAGAACCAAATTTAACTTCATTAACAAAGCCATATAGTTCACCATCATCAGATATATCAATGCCTATCCTATCCAATAAATCACGCAATGTTCTTGGAAAAGAATAGCCCTTAAATTCATATGACTCTTTCTTTAGCTTTTTTATAAGCAAGTCATATATCTCACTATGTTTTTCTTTTGGAATATTAAACCTACATGCGTCCACCCAACAAGCAATTCCCATAAATACTCCTATATGGTTAACTGTTATCCAATTCTTTAATACAAAATTATACGATAACTACTGTTTAATTAACCAGTATTGTATTTATTTTCTGATTTAAGAGTTATTGCTTGTTACCCGTAGGTATCGCTGTACCATGCCCTGGCACATCATGACCATGGCCGTTATAAATATCCCGGTCGCCTTGCATACTACGCGTGTGGTCTGTTATTTCTTGGGTGGCTTTAATATTTCCATCCACAAACAAGTCACCCACAAAATGAATACCTTTAGGGCTAATTAACTTAGTATTGCCTTCACCGGTTAGCTCAATAATTAATTCATCATTACCTCGGTGATAGCTAAACCGAGCATGATTTTTAAATTGCCACACCGATTCATCAGGATCATAGCTAGGAGCTGGATGCTTGTTTTGATAGACAGCCGGTAACACAAACCCATTGGCTAGCTCACCACTGGGTGATAACACAATCACTTGTTCACCCACTTCCGGTGCCCACCAACTTTGGTCATGACCGGCTCTTGTCGTTAACCAAGGTAACCAGCCAGAGGTTAATTGATCGATTTGCACTCTTACCCGTGTGCGTTGGTGGTCCACTTGGTGAATCGTGCCAGGGCGAATTAAATTAACCAGTAGCCGGTAAAGCTCATTTACTCGAAACAACTCGGTAGTCATCTTCGTGAGGGATTCCTATCTCTGGGGCATCACTGCATAAAACAGTGGTTGGCGGGGTTCCGCTGTCTTGCCAGATTGACGCTTCAGTTCTTATAACTTGCTGCCATTTGATTTGCCAACGTTCATAAGGCTCGCCACCTAATGTCATGACTTGCTGATCGGCACTAATATCCGTTGGATAGTCCAGTGCCTCACCCAAATCCCATTGATTAGCATTGATCTTAAGCGATACCTGAGCCGCCAAGTCTTCAGCGTAACCCACTTGGTGGTAACAATGGGCTGCCATAAAACACTTAACGGCCCCTGGCCCATTCCAATCATCAGCAGGTTTAATCTGTTGGAGTTTAACGACAATGGTAGGTAATACCGGCTGAATCAGCTGGTAATCGCTGAGGCTTGTTTCTGAAATACCTGACAACTGTTGCCTTACGCTGTGCAAAAACTGTTTTATTGGGCTTTTAGTCGGTGTGCTTTGGCGATCAGCCGTTAACGCTAAATCGCCCCAGCACTCAAACTCCATAATCACTGAGTGCAGCATTTTTTCTGGTTCAAAGCCATCAGCACTGGAGTTTAGTTGCAGTCCTAATCCTGCAAATTCAGTAATACACTTCTTTTGTAGCAAATGAGCCTGGCCGTAGTTTTTACTCCAGATTACCACCTGAAATACGCTGTTTTGCCCAGTAATATCCGTGGTATTAATACGACCACTGCCTTGGGCTGCATTCACCCGATGGTAAGTAATGGCAGGATATTTGGCCTGTTCCGGTAATATTGTGGGATAAGCCCGATCATCGACTAATGCAGATAATGTTTGTTGGATTTTAATTTCAATCATTTAGCAATTCATCAAGCCTTTTTTCAATCAGCTCGATAACCTCCTGCTTAGCATTGGAAAAATTGGATTGATCAACAGCGGGTTGAATAAAGGGCTTTTTAGCTTTTTGCCGTTCATTGCCATATTCCATGGCTAATGCTTTTTGTACGACGGATGGCTGGTGTTTTTTTTGTGAAATTCCCGAATAAACCACCGCAAAATGGTCTTTAGCAAAGGATTTATGATTAATCGCTTTTTTAAGCTCACCGGTATCAACTGGCGCGTTTTGCTTCATCTGCTTTTTAACCGGCTTAATGATTTCTAATAAGCCTTGCCGTACCGCCCGATTAATCAGTTTTTCTTCTACATCTCGAAGTTGTTCAGTTAACTCTTCAACATCCCGTAAATTAATATCAAGTTTCATATTCTTCACACATGAGTAGCAGCTCGCGGTTGGCTTCTCTTGGGTTAAGTGGCGCATGAATTTCAAAAGTACGGTCTTTATACTTAACCCGAAACTGCGACTTAATCCCAGGCCGATAACGAATCGTTACTTTGTAATTAATCGAATTATTAATTTGCTGGGCGGCAAAAAACTCTTTACCTGATATGGGATCAATCGCCGCTCTTGCGCTGCATACGGTTACCCAGGTTTTTATAGTGGGCTGGCCGAAATCATCTTTAATCAACTCAGGTTTTTCAATGGTGATTCGGTGTTTTAAGCGGCCGGCTCTCATAGGGATTTAAAACGGTATTTATTCCAAATGGTTTGGGTCGATAAGGGTAATTCACTAACAACGCCACCAATCACCACTGATTCCCGGTTGTTATACCAATGACCAATCAGCATGAGTAAGCCAATTTCAATTTCACGGGTGATAACCACTGCTATATCAGTGGGGTTATCTTGCACTAGCGGACGTTGTGTCGTGCTTTCAAAGTTAGCGATAGCCGCCTCAATCAATACCTGCACATAGGCGTCATCTTCGGTTATTTCTTCATCAATATTCAGGTGCTTTTTAACAAGATTGAGTTCTAGCATAGTGGTTACCTAATATATAACCGCGCAACAATAAACAAAAAAAACCTTTCTGCACATAATTTGCAACTTTAGTGCACACCAATTACGTCAATAACCAGTAGTATATTGAGATGGATAATTTAAACGTCTGGTGAGGCTCTTTGTACTGTGAGTAAAAACATCAAAAAGAAGTTGTTAATTATTATTGCCGTTTTGGCTGGCATGGCTATTCTCTTTTGGCTGACCGCGACAGGTATTATTTATGCGCTCCATGATTTTGATCCCAACGCATTACAAATTGATGCCTGTTTAGATGCTGGTGGTGCATGGGATTATGAGGGAAGTACATGCAAATACTAACCGTATGCACTGGGCAATTAAAAAGGCGGGAATTCCCGCCTCTAATTACCCTCCTTTAATTTGTAATACCTTAACAGCATTACTATCCAACAACATATTACCCACCCGCTTGGTGGTATAAAATGACACAAAGGGCTTATTGGTGTAAGGATCGCGCAACACTCGGGTACCAATCCGATCTAAGATCAAATAAGCCCGCTTAAAGTTACCAAAGGATATCGGCGCTTTTTTCGCGGCAATGTCATCGACTTGCTCATTTTCCGTCAACGAATAGCCTAACAGCCGCGAAGGCTCACCGGCTTGTAAGCCAGGGCTCCATAAATAATTACCGTCGTTATCCTTCATCAGCCGTACTTGCCCAACACTGGTGCTGTTCATCATCCAGCGGGCACCTGTGCGGTATTTACGTTTTAAAGCGTACAATAGCTTTAACAGGTCATCTGCTTCGAGCTTAGCGGTGGCGGTATCCAAATACTGTAATTTGCCGAACTCCCTCACATCATCGCTTTGTGTAGTACGAGGATAAGCAAACAAGCCCACAGGCTTTAGGTTTCCATCACCATTAGTAAAAGCAGCTTCTTCCTGTTCGCTAAATTCCTCACCAATATCATTAAGCAAAAACTGTTGTACATTAAAAAACGCATCATCCAGCATGGTTTGAGTAGCCTCTGGATTGGCGTAAATCTCGCCCCAGTGCGTGGTAATTGGCTTCAGCTGTGAAGTATCAGTGTTCGGCCTTGGCGATGTTTCACCCACCCAGCCCGATGTAGCTCGCCCGTCTTTCCGTAGTTTTTTAAGGTCCGGTGTGGATAAGGTTTGACTGGAGCAAACCGAACGCATGACCACTTGATCACGGCCAAAGTCGATAATTTGCCGGTCTAATTGTTCTGGTACCGCATAACCGCCATCCTCATCATTGCTGGTTTGCATGGTTTTGGTTTTTAAATCATCGATCTGGTCGGTTTTGCCTTTTCTGACAAATTGATCAAAGGCTTTTTCATATTCGGCGTTTTGTTGTTTACCACCAAACGTGCTGCCAGGGCGATTTGCCTTGGTTTCCAGCTCTTCAAACTGGCCTTTTAGCTTTTCCAGCTCCGAGAGTTTGTCATTGATCGCCTTCAATTTACCTTCAACCAATCCATCCAGCGCGTCACCTTTTTCCAAGGTAGTTAAGCGATCATCATTGGTTTTTTTAAACTCATTAAAGGCACCACCTAATTCCTCAATTGTCTTATTAATATCTTCAGCGTAAGCCATTGATTTATCCTTTTAAGGTGTGAATAAGGGATTGCAATTGATTCACGGTACTTGATAACTCAGCGTCTCGCTGATTCAAGGCGTGATAACCATCAGCCATTAAGCCTTTGGCTTGGGCTCGCGATAAACCGGCCTCGCGCAGGAATCGCTCAAACGTTTTTGGGCCACCATCAATGGCCGATTTAACGCCATCAACCGTGGCCGATTCATTGGCAGGAAATGTCACCAAGGACACTTCCCATAATTTCACTTGCTTCAGACGATAGGTGTCGGTGTCTTCATCCCATTCACCACCACCCTTGGGAAGAGTAAAGCCAATTGATAACCCAGTGACGGAACCGGCTTTTAAATGGGCATAAGCCCGCTTTGCCAAGGGATCATCGTCAATTAATAATTTCCCCTCCACATACAGGCCGTGGTTATCTTCCACCATTTTGGTATAGACGCCGATAGGCTCGTCATAACGATGCTGCCACAATAAAGCCGGTAATTTATTTTTCTGTTGCCACTGATTCAGTGATTGTAAAAAAGCCCCTTTTTCAACCACGTCACCATAACTGTCTTCTACTTCAAACACTGAGCCATAGCCTGCAAATACCCCTGACTCGTCTACCGATTTAATTTCAAACGGTTTCGCAATCTTAGTTAATTTCATTTTTCTCTGGCTCTTTACCATTAATCAGCATATTCATCGGCGTTAAATAAATATCGCCGCCCTCCCTTGGGTCTAAATCTTCCAGCGCCCGAATTTCATTGGGCGATAGTGAGCCGGTTTGTTGCAGCTTGGTGTAAAACTCAGCTCGGGATTTCATGTCCCCACGCAACAGGCTATTTACATTAAACTTGGCAAAGTGGCTGGCACGCTTGGCTTCAGGAATTAAACTCACCTGAATGCGCTGCTCAATCCGGGTTAAATACGGCACCAGTGCATTAACCACAAATTCTTGTGCTTGATGCTCAATATTGGAAAACGTGGCTTTTTCTAAATCACCCACCATATGGGGAGGCACGCGAAATAATCCACAGATTTCCGAACGTTGGTATTTGCGGGTTTCCAAAAACTGGGCATCATCGGATGTCATGCCCACGCTCACCCATTGTAAGCCAGCCTCTAAAATCGCCACTTTATGGGCATTATCTAAGCCTTGATATTGATCGTCCCAGCTTTGTTTGACCCGCTTAACCACATCATCATTTAAGGTTTGGTCCGTGCTTAAAATGCCCCCTGGACGAGCCCCATTACTGAACAATTTAGCGCCGTGTTTTTCAGTGGCTAACCCCAAGCCAATGGCATTGCGGGCATAACTAATGGGTGACACGCCTTTGATGCCATCAACGGAAAAACCCTTTACATGGAAGACTTGATCAGCAGTAAGAATATCACGGCTACCATTGGCAAAGGTGACATCATAAACCAGGGTGTAATCATCCAATAATTTGGGTTCTACATTATCCGGGTTTAAGGGTAATAATTCCCGTAGCTCACCCTTTACCGTATTTTTATAGGCGTAAAAGTTACCCCGCAAACATAAATGAGTAATGCACAACTCCCATAACTCTTGAGAAGTCATGTAACTGTTCGGCGACAGTTTAAGTAGGTGATAAAGACGGCTCCCAGTGGCTTTTACTCGCTTTTCACCTTGCTGCACAAAATAATTCAGTGGCAATTGCCCAACCGATTCAGCCAATACCCGGATACAGGAAAACACCGTACAGCAACGCATGGCGCTCTCAGGCGTAACAGTGATATTAGTATCGGTTTCATAGCCAACTCCCAGTGCTTGCAATAGTGCATGGGAATCAAACGGGGCTGCCTGACTCTTGGTAAACAATTTTTTAAAAAAACTCATAGAAAACGAATGCCGTGGTTTTCGTAGGCTTTATTTAATGAGGGGCTGTCGTCGTCGAGCATGGAACGGCCAATTCCCATAATTAATGCAACAGCACCATCAATTTTGTTATGGGGCTTTTCTTTGCGCGGAAAGATGTTCTCATTAGCGTCTTCTTTTACCGTTACGTTTGACATCATCCAAGTTAATATCGGATTACCATCATGGTGAAAGCGTTGGGCTTTTATGGCTGCCTCTAACTCTTTCATCGCGGGTGAAAAGTTGGACGTGGTTTGGGGAAATTTAACCGGACTTAAATTGTACTGATCCAGTTCTTGTGCCAGTTGTACCGCTCCCCAAGGGTCATGGGGAATTTCTCTTACTTGATGTTGCTCGGAAAGCTCTAATATCTCTTGCCTGACTTGGCTGTAATCAATTTCAGCCCCATCAGTTTTCGTTAAATACCCTTCATTTAACCACTGCTGATACGCGGAGTGGTTTTTATTATTCTCGTCATAGATTGTGTCTTCCGGTAAATAGTGACGAGAAAAGGCATAATAATGCTGTTTATCCGCGACTTGACGGGTAAATACCTGCACAAAAGAACAAATATCAATGTGTGATGAAAGGTCAATCGCAAATACAGCCTCATCGCCTTTAAAATCGTCAAGGGATAACCCTTTGTCACAACAGCGATGCCAATCGACTAAATTAATCCAGGCTTCACGGGCATTAACCCAAACATTCAGGTGCTTAGTTTTAAATGGATTTTGGCGGCTAGCATTGGCAACGGCACTGGCTTGCTGGGATAATAAAAAGTCCTCCAATACCGACACATTGTAATTAGGATTCGCTTTAATTAACGCTTCCGGTTGTGTCCAGTCGTCGTCTTCATCAATGGTATAAATGAGTCCCCACAGTTCATCATTCGGCACTGAACCGTTAAGGATATTAATCACCTCTTGTCGTTTGTCATAACAAGGCCCAGCAATGTTAAAGCCTGCCGTGGTAATCACAAATAATAACGGTTGTTCTCTGGCGCCCATGCCTGAACGCATGGTGTCATATAAGTCACTGGTTTGATGCTCGTGATACTCATCAATTAACGCGCAGCTAGGAGAAGAACCATCACCCGGGTTACCAATCAACGGCTCAAAGCGGGCATGATCTAATACAATATGCATGTTTTTGGCATTGACTTGAATGCCTGCATGTTTCTGTAACTTTGGCCTTTTCTCCACCATGATCTTGGCCGGTCGAAACACCTCCCAAGCTTGTTTTTCAGTGGTTGCCCCCGAGTAAACTTCTGCACCGAATTCATCATCCATAGCAAAGCAATATAAACCAACACCTGCTGCTAAAATGGACTTGCCGTTTTTACGAGGGACTTCGTAATACACCTCACGATAACGGCGGGTGTGGTCTTTTTTTCTGCACCAACCAAATGGCACACCAAACGCAAAACACTGCCAGGGCTCTAACTGAATATTTTGCTTTTTAGAGGCCCACTTGCCTTTGGTATGCGGCAGTAGCTGAACAAATTTACAAATGCGCTCGGCTTTTTCCTCATCAAAATAATAAGGAAAATCAGGTTCATCAACTTGGGTTAAATCGGTTAAATGGCGCTGACACGCTTGAATAACATATTGGCAAGCCGGTATGTCACCAGCGACCACCGCTTTCGCGTAATGTTCAGCGCGCTCGTAATTCGTCATAGATTAAATTCGTTGGTTTCTTCCGCTGGCTGGCCACCAACAGCTAATCGAGCACGACTGGCAGGATCAAGGCCCAACTTCGCACCGTAGCTATCCACTTGCTTAATGGATTCGTTCGCCACCGTACACGCTGGGTTTTTCTTTAAGTTACCGTTGTTATCCGTAACCATAATGCCGTGTTGCTCTATCGCTTCTTCAGCGGCCCGCCAACGCGCGTAAGCCGTACAAAAGATTTCCAGGTTATGAAAGTCAACTTCAGTTAACACACCACTCTTGATTAACTTGGGGGCTAAGTAGCTCCACAATTCTGTAGCAGTGGCGTCCAACCAGGCGGGTGGATCAACATTGGTAAGTGCACCATAACTCGGTTCATCATGATTTAAAGCCCGCTTGCCGGGATTCCCCGCGAGTAACTTCTGCTGGGTGGGCTTTGGTTTTCGACCTCTAGCCATCGCATGTTGTAATTTTTAATTTCGCGGGAATAAAAAAATTCTTGAAGCGCTCGATACCTAGCTACAAGCCCCAGAGATTAACCCCGCCCCCCTATGGCATTATTATTAATACCTTGCCATTAATTGTGGGCGGCATTGCTTAGAAAGGCTCTCAGGCAGTCTCAACGCCGATGATTTTTTTCTTGATCGGTTTTTTTCTGGTGACAAGGACGGCAAATGGTTTGTAAATTGTCAAGCGCATCATCACCGCCTTGGCTCTTGGGTTTAATGTGATCAACAATATTGGCTGGCGTTAATTTATTAATTATTAAGCACACTTGGCATAGATAAGTATCACGCTCTAATACCAATTTACGTAACCGCTCCCACTGCTTACCGTAGCCACGTTGATGGCGGTTACCTTTGTTCTTTTGCCATTGGGTCCAGCCTGAAGCCTGTTGTTTATGCTGCTCACAATAGCCGTGTCTTTCACGAGTTAATCCACTACAGCCTAATGAACGACAGGGGCGTGGTGTGCGTTTAGGCATGATGCTCTTGAGTGCTGGAGTCTACGTCAGTAGTAGCCAGTGAATAATTAAATATTGAATAAACTAAGACAACTAATAATATCAATCGCATAATGATTTCTCACAAATAAAAAAGCCCACCGAAGTAGGCAAGGGTTATGAATATCAGGTGTGAAATTATTTAAGCAACTTCAAACGGGTTAAGTCGCTCAGCTAATAAAGCCAAACCTTTAGGGGTCACCCTCACTTGTTCAGTGGTTTTCTCTGCCCCATCTGAACGACTAACGACAGTGACTTTATGTTCTAAAACACCTTGCTGTATTTTATTTTGATAGGCCGTCCAGCTGGCATGACCGGCCCTACGATATATCCACTTATTCTCGGATAACCAACTAAATAAATCCTTTGGCCTAACCTGCAAATCTTTAGCTGCATTGGTAATACACATACCACCATCAGATTTAGCGATACGCTCAAGGGCTTCAACTTTAGGCTTCATAGCGCCTATTTGTTGGCTTTGTTCTTGGATTTTTTCCATTGACTGCGCCAATATCCCAGCCACTTGCTGTGTATTAGTCCAATCAATTTGAGTTGTACCATAGCTGCCAGTTTTTCGAATAGTTGGAAGCACTTCATTGGTAACCCATTTTTTAAAGATTCTGGCTTCGGGCCGGCGGCTTTTGAGGATAGCTGAATAAAGACCTGACTCATTGATGATACTGAATTCACGGGGTCCAGCATTCGTCCCCACAATGTGGGGGGCAATCTCATCATCATCTAGATTGCGTGTCATCTTATAAGCCTCGGCATACCCAAGCACTTCTGCTATATCTTTAGCAATAAACCAAGGTTCACCATCTTTATTGATAACACGTACTGCAGAGTTATTAAATTCAAACGGAATAATATTCATAACTTACCTATCTTCTTTATTGTTTTAAAAAAAAGCCCACAGGGCGTGGGCAAAGGTTGGGATTAACTATTTACTCTTTTTCAGGAGGTTTACCGCCATACATTTCTCGATAAAATAATTCTGTCTCGCGCTTATCTTGTTTGTGCTTATACACCCAGTTAACCACAACGGTAATCGTGGTAAGAATAATACCGATAATGACACCCCAGTCTTTGAGAGTTAGACCAGCAATCACAGTGACTACACTGGCGACATAAGGGGCGTTTGATATGATTTTTTCAGTTACCATCAGGCTAACCGTGTTGTCAGTTATTTACCAAATTTATTCGTTAAATACTGAACTAACACACTACGCAGTATTCGTCTAAATCCAAAGGTATCAATAAAAACGAGGGCTAAGGCGTATAAATACCATTCAGGTACGCTGGCTTTTAATGCGCCAAAGCCGTCCTGAATATAAATACTCATGCCAGGTATAAAGCAAACAACTAGAGGTAAAACAGTAATAATCAGCAAAAAGTCATCTTTCCAGCCTCGCGACTGAATACTAATTGAATCCAGTTCTGAGGCACTGATATTGCCTTGCTGAATTTCGTCTAGTTGCTTTTTGTGGATGGCTTGCTTGAGTTCGGCTTTGTGTTGTTTGTTGGTTAAATAGGATTGAAATAAACTACTAACGGCTGTGACGATAGTGGCTATCATGTTTAGTTAAACTTCGTGAGTTCCTTCAACACCGCGCTTTTCACGGTCCGCAGTGCGTAAGTTTAATACAGCAATAGCTGACTCTAAGTGCTTTATTGCTTCAGCATTATAGTCACAACAAAACTTTGATTCTTGATAAAACTCTAAGCGATCTTTGGCAGCATTTATAATATCTTCTACAAAAGCACCATTTGGCGGCAACCTTTCACCATTAGCATCCAAAGGACCATTTTGCCAACTAATAGCAAAGCCTCTACCAGAAGTAGTTCCACCAGCAGGGTTGCCATTGCTATCAATAAAGTGTGTTTTATTCATGTGATTCCTTATTAGTGTTTCTGTTTTCTTTTTAAGTAATCCTGAAAGTACTTTTGACGCTGGTTTTGAGCGTAAATTAATAGCCCGAGAGCAGGCAGTACAATGGTAATAAAAGCAGCTGAAAGAATAATGAAAAAGTTAGTTACTATATCCATTCTGACTGTAGCTCCTTATGTCTTTAACTATGCTCCACCAGTCTTGCACATCAAAGTTAGGGCAGGTTTTACCAGGGTCTAAATCACAATGACCAACTATTTCAGCTTCAGGGTATTTTAATAGCCAGTCGTCAATGACTTTTTCCAGGCTAACTAACTGACCGGAAGTAATGCAATCACGGCCAATTAAGCAAACGCCCAGGCTACAATGATTATGGCCTTTAACATGTGCACCCGGCCAGAACTCAGGGCGTCCATTTTCAACTGTACCATCACGCTTAATGACTTTGTGATAACCGATGCCATCCCACCCCCGTTCTTTATGCCAGCGATGGATATCCTCAGCTGATATATCCCTATCGTCGGGTGTATCAGAACAATGCACAACGAGTTTAGTGATTTTCATGGTTAAAAAGAATTAACTTGCTCTAAAGCAGATTTTGGGAATACAGCTTTATGTGGAGTAGCACCATCAAACCAACGGCATTCGACAGTTAAAGCGTTTACATTAATAACGGTCATCACCGGTCCGCCCGACTTTAATCTGACAAGCGAGCCAGTAAACAGGTTAGTAGTGTCCATAGTAATTTCTATTAGGGGAGTGGTTTTCTGCAGGCATAAAAAAAGCCCCATCAGATGATGAGGCTTTTTCCCAAAACTTTCTATACTTGAATGTATTTTAGTTTAGGCACAGAAATACATTCTGAATTTAATATATAACTATGTTTCTACCATGTCAATAAAGATAAGCAAAAAATTATGCTGCTTGTGATTTTATATTTTCGCTTTCTATACTAACTTTTCCATTTTCGTAACTAAAGTCAAAGCGCCAACCAAGCTTAAAGAGAAGGAACATTAGTTTTTCGACAGTGTAAACAGATATTTTTCCGTTAATAATATCACTTACTCGTGGTTGAGTAATTCCTAAAACTTCTGCAGCATCAGTTTGTGTCAATCCTTGCTCAACAATTAATTTACGTAAAACGACAAGTAACTGTGCCCTCATGTGCTTATCAACTGCTTCTTCTTCTGTCTTAGAAGATGAGAGGTAAGGGTTTCGAACTGTTACAAATTCCATATGATGATCCTCATCGATATTACTAGCATCCAGCTAGTTAAACAATCAAACTACAAACTAGTAGTTAATCTGCTTACTATTAAGCATACATAATATGCAGAATTATGCATAGCCTTGTTTTATATTAGAATGGCTAGGCTTAATAGCTATTCACTATAGAGACTTACGGTGCTGCTCAAGGTTTTTGTAACGTTGATGGGCGGTGTTGTATTCTTTCGGACTCACCCCCTCAGTTTTCTTTTTGAAGAAATGTAAAACATAAATCGCTTCCTTGTGCACAGAGACATAAATAATTCTGTATGAATCCTGACTCTTTATCGTAAACTGCCTTGCATGTTTACCAATTGTCTCCTTCATATTCTTATGTACTACAGGAGGGTATTTGCTATCATCTTCTGGGTCATTATAAGTGTGGTACTCAAAAGAAGAAGGCTGCCCTTCTTGTAGTGCCACTAGCTCAAAGTTTATTCTGTCTCTTACATCTTCAGGGCTTTGATCAATTTCTTTTTGAATTTTTCTTCCTAAGTATATTATGGGCTTACTCATCACCAATTCCCTTTGGTTATGAAGTTGTAATATTTTTCTTAGCTCCTCAATTTAGGTAAGTGAAGTTGATGTATTTTTCCTTGTAAAGAACTTAGCTAAATATGGTTAATAAGATGAAAAATTACACTAGCATGCCATACATGAATTTGTTTAAGGCAGTGGCTGTATCTCTCATACCACCTTTCATTCCATGCTTGATGGTTGATATTACAGAACTTTGCTTGTTTAAGTTTAGATAAAGCTTTTTTACCGTTAGTACAATTACATTTTCGAATCAGTTTTGAATGACTGAAAATGCCAGTTCCGTTACAGGATTTACAAATGTTTTCGTCAACGATTTCGTTAATCATTAACCGGGCGAATTGCTTAAAGAACATTAAGGAACGCTTTTTCTCCTTTGGCCATGGTTCGCGCCAACCTTCCTTCACCCCCACACCTATTACATATTCCTGCACCAACCTATCCAACTCATGCAGTACAGTTTTATCTTCAGCATACTTTAACAGCCCTAATAAGTACGCCTCTCGTGGTAAGCTGCCCATACCTAAAGCACCAGCCACATCTTCAGCGGTTAATTGGGGAGTACCACCAGGTACACCTTCGTAATTGATACTGCCATGGGCTAATAATGCCATTACGTTTGCATTTACCATACTTCACTCCTTCAAGGGTTTATTCGTTCTTACTAATACGGTCTTAGCCTCTCTAGCACGATAAGTAGGAGGCTTTTATTGTTGTATTTGGTTACCAATCTAGCTTTTTGGCTTTTTCTAATAATGCTTTAAATGCTTCTTGATACTTCGGGTCTTCAAGTAGTGAACCATTCTTATTAATTGGCTCTGATGGAATAAAGCTATTGTCTTCTTGCTGTTGTCTGGGTTGTAGTTTTCTGGGGTTATTGAAAGGGATTATTTTTGCCATGCCATCCTCGTGAGTTATTACCAGCCCAGTTTTTTTGCGTCTTCTAATATGCTTTTTACTGCCTCCTTATATTTCGGGTTGGTGAAGGGTGAGCCGTCTTTAGTGATGTATATGTTGCTATCACGGCTCTGACATTTTTGTCTTGGTTGCTGCTTGGGTTTGTTAAAGGGAATTATCTTTACCATGCTGTCTCCTTTAAATCTGGTCTCACCCCCTCTAGCACGCCTACTAGCGGCAAATGAGTATATTGAGCTTGTCGTATTTCTTGTCTTTAAATTCAGTCTTAGCTGCTCTAACTCAAGTATTAGCGGCCTTTTTCTGTGTCCTGTCGTGTCCTCTATTTGTCGTGTGTATGTCCTCCTAATCGGTCTCAGGCTGTCTAGCACGCCTAGTAGCAACTAGCAGACAACAGCTTTTGTATCAGTTCTACCGCTCGGCCACTGTGGATTAGCTCACTGTTGCAACGGTATATGTTCCAGCCCAGGTCCATTGCTTCGTGGTATTTCTCCATGTCGTTGGCAAAGCCCTGGCCTCGGTTGTGCCTTCCGTTTACCCATCCTCCGCCTTCTACCTCTACTGCTAACTTTTTATCAGGCCAGGCGAAGTCAAAGCGCCATCTTCTTTTGGGATGGAATTTATATTCAGTCTTTGGTGCTGGTAGCTTTAGGGCTTTGATATGTAGTTCTAAAGTAGCTTCGAGCTTGCTCATTTTCTTGGTTGTAGTGATGCTTTTTCTCCGGGATCATTGGCAACAACTGCAGGATCAACAGTACACCTGCTGTCGGATTCGCTAGGTCTATTCGCGTTCTCACCCCCAATATCTTTACTGTCAGGTAGTTGCCAGTTATCCAGATTAAAATAGGTTGTGCAAAGGGCATCAGATTTTGGGTTTGAATTGACGTACCGCTTGAACTCATCCAATAGCAAAAAGGCGAATTCAACTGAGCAGTTTTCAGGTATTATTTCTCGGTATTGATCTATTTCCAGCCCTAAATCACAAGCGCCACAATCAAGTAGGTCACATACACCATCTGCAAATAGACCAAGTAATTGATTGGCTTTATGTAGCTGTACTACTGTTTTAGCAATAGTTTCTTCTAAGGCTGCTTCTACGTTAGTTGTTGTCATTGGTTTACCTTTCCGTTGAATATTTCATTTAATAGGGATACTGCCTCATTAATCGCTTTTCTTTTTTGGGGAAGTTCAGCACTAATTTTTTCCACAATATTGAAATGAATGTCTTCTGCTTGCTCTTGTAGTCCTTCTAGGGAATCGTTGAGTACGCTAAAGTCAATAAGCTTTTTATCAATGCCTTGTTCGGTTATGTGGTTTTCGACTTTTGGGGTGTTGTTTCTGACTACTTCTATGATTACACCCCCACGGTTTTTAATGTATTCAGCTTCGCGGTTTAGTCTTACGTCGGTGATTATGGTGTTTTGCGTTTGGTTTAATGGCTTTAACCAGAAGTCTTGGTCGAAGTGGCGACAGACTTCAGTGCCGAATAACTGGTAGGCTTTTCTTGGAGAAACTTGGTAAATTACAGAGTCGTAATGCAATCCCTCTTTGATGCTTCTCCTTTCTTGTTCATCTACTTCGTAGGCACCGAATGCATTGATGAAGTGTAAAACCATATCCCTAAGCTTCATATCTATATTGAGTGCTTTAAGAATTGGTTCTAAAAAATCTTCTAGCACCAGAAAATGAATAGGCAGGCTTAGTATTTCCAGCTCTTTTAATGGCTCGGTATTTAACCCTTTCCAGAATAAATCATTAATAAACTGTTTTATTGGATCAGCTATAGCGTATTTGTTGTACTCGGGCAGTTGTTCTTGCAGGTAGTTAGCAAAGGTGTCTTTGCCTGCTCGGGCTTTGCCGGTTATTCCTATTAGCATCTCTACACCTCATATCCGTGTAATTGGCTTAGTCTTAAATACACTTGGTACATCACGTCATCGCGGTATTCATAGTTGAATGGGCTGTCATTAGCGTGCCATTCGACTATGCCATCTAGGCTGTACGTATTACCTTGTCCGTCTTCCCATACCCATTGGCCAGGCTTTACGTTTATTGCAGTTTGGCTGACGGTGGGTCTGGCTAACTGTTTGAACATTGAGCCGGGGAATACTTGCTTGATGAGTTGTTTGTTGATTTCTATCATTTTGTTTCCCTTATCCAAGTTTTAAGTTCTTCTGGTAAGCGATAGTTATGTCTAGCAAGTAGGTGTAAGCATTCGATGTACAGCTGGTGTTGGGTGCCGTAGCGTTTTTCAAATCGTGCCTTGTATGGGTGGATTGCCCAGCCTTTTAATTGCTTGTTTCCAGTTCCATCCTGGTGGTGGCCAGCGCATAGGGGTAATACGTACCAATGGGCATGGCTTTTTGTTCTGCCGTCTATGTGGTGGATTGATACCCAGTTGTTGTGGCTGCCTGCTTTTCTACAAGCAATGCAGCCGACGTGTTCCGCCAGGGCATCATGAAATTGTTTTTGTGGTTTGGTTACGCTACGGCCTAGCATTTAAAATACCTGCCTGTTATTTACGTCAGCGTGGTGTCTTAGGCGGCCTTCGTGTTGAATAATGGCGTTTAATGCTTCGTGACCACCTTTTACTCTTTTATGGTTTTTCTCGCTTAGCTTGGCTAAAAAACTAAGTGATTTTTTTAGTTCATAGACAGCTTTTGAAAAACTGGTATCAGCTAATTTATTCCAGCTTGATATTTGTTCTTTTAACAAGGTAATTTCGTCACATACTTCTGAGGTTTCTAACAGTTGACCTACTACCTTGGTACCGCATGCATAGGTAATTGCCATAACGCCTGTATGAACACTGGCAATTTCATTGTGTATTTTTCTCATACCGCAGTTAATGCATTTGTCTTCTTTTGGTGATTCTATTGTGTTGTTATTCATGCAATTCACCTACCTTGGTAAAAAAGTGTGTGGTTTTAGCTGCCATATCGCACTTTGGGTCACCATAAAAATAAACTGTGGTTTTCTTTTTATTTGAGTTGACTAAGGTGCAAGGCGCCATATTGTCTTCTTTAAAGCGATGACCAATCTTATATAAAACCTGATCTCCCGCTTTAGCATTTGAAATAGGTTTATATTGCAGTTTCATACAGTTCTCAGCTTTTGTTGTATGTCGTTAGAGGTGAACTTCATTAAACTCAACTAATGGCTGATCAGCTTTTACATATAACGGGTGACGTGGTGCTCCTGTTTTGGTAGCACCTAAACACCAGAGCCTGATATCTGCGTTGGTCATCATTTTTATAAATTGATTAACACGCTCCGGTTTAGCATTTGCACCCCAGGCACAAACTACTTCAGTGTGTTCAACAGCTAATTTTTTAAGCCAATAATCATTGTCACTGCCCACAGGGTCAGTGTGTTGCCACAAGTGCTTAGGGCTTGTGGAGCGAAGCGCATATAGGTTTGCAACGGTTAAGCCTTTAAAATTCCATTTCTTTGCAAAACCTTTACATCTTCTTATTGTTGGGTCGTCAACCTCAGCATCTGCAGTGGATGGGTTAAGCATGACAAATAAAACAGATGACTTTTCTGGATGAACTGTGTCGCATGTTCTTGTTAGCCAGTATCGATATTGCTGACAATCACTGATTAATGCTCCCATTAGCTTATCTCCCTGTACGCTTAATGATTTATTTGTAAAGACGTCGTTAGCGGTGAACTTCTTTAATTGGCTAGGGTCATACTGATTGCACGGTAGCCCCCGTGTGCATTGCTTCGTTTTACTCACTACCCCTAAACAGCGTTGACGAAGCAGTGCTTTTTTTAATAAAACTTCCTGGTTACATGACGAATTCTGTCGTAGACCTCAAAAGCAAATAATCTTTCTGGGCCTACATCACAAGCAACTGCGTAAGCATGAGCAGCTTTTTCAGTTTCATTACGAAGACGGTGAAATATACTTTTGAGCTTTTGTACTTCTGATTTGGCTGTCTCTCTGGCTTCAATTAGCGACCATACAATTTCGTATTCAGGCCAGTCGCTTTCAACAACTACACACTCTAAGTCTTGCTTGCCATGTTGCTGGCGGAATTGATCGGCTTTTACTCCAATACTTAGAAGCTTTGCGTGATCATCTCTACTTAAATGCTGAATGTCAGATAATTTCAGTACGTAGTATCGTTTTTCGCGTTTAAAGTCAGCCATTATTGAACTCCTCTGTTTAACATTCCTTTGATAGCAGCCATCGCATCAGTTTTATTACTTAAATGGCTTAAGCCTGCTTGTTGTATTTGCTGTTGTTGCTGTTCATCGTGGTAAGCTTTGTTACGTTCAGCAAGGGTTTGTTGTACTTGGCCAGGTAGGGCTTTGGGTATATCGCTGATGGGCTCACCCTTCAGTATTTTTTTAGTGATAATGTCGTAGTTTCTGGTGAATACCGGCAGTATGTGTTTTTCTGCCATTGACTTTAATTCAAAGAAACCGGTTTGCTTTGCTGCTTCGTATACGGCTTGGTGAGACCATTTGGCTTTGCTTGGGGTTAATTCATGGGCGTGTTTGCAAGCTTCGTGATACGCGGTTGCAGGCTCAGGCAGTCCCAAGTCTTCAAGTTGAGGTGTACACCACTTGATGAATGTGCCAGGGTCAGGAAAATATTTATCATCAATTGATCTGGCTTTATCAAAACCCAGGCGTAGCTGTTCAAAACTTAAAATACCGTTTTTGATGAATGCCTTGGTCCACTCTTTTTTGGCCATGGCCTCTGCTCGCCCGTCTGGTAACGATAGTTTCCAAGCAGGTCTGATCGCTTGCAGTTGTTCAAACACTCGGTTAATAATTTTCTCAGTTTGTTGTTGGTTGAGTGCTTGATTTTGGTTATTGTGAATATCTTGCTGACCTGGATTAAAACTTAATTTTGATACGATTTGAGTTGCTTGTTCCATGCTAAAAATCCCCTAAATCACCTGACCAGCCTTCGCTTGGCTGCATGTTTTCGCACTGCTTCTGGATTTGTTTTACTTGCTGCTCGGTTTTTTGATCCAAAGCCTGATTTAACTCTTGTCGCCTACGCTGTTTGGTTTGATAAATGGGCCACTGTGATTTAACACTCTGAAAAAACTTGGCTTGCCAGGATGGATGATGTTCACCAGAGTCAATCCAGTACAGCCTGAATTCATCAAGGCTTTGCTTTGCAAACTCTGGTGGAATCCCTGCTCGAATGAGCATGCCGGTTATTATTTTCCAGTCCGGTTCCCAATCGGGTGTCATTGGAGTGCCAGAATTTTTTCTTGTTGCCGGTGGTTTTTGATTAAACACTGGATGATCGGATGATGAATTCATTTTGCACGACCCCGAGCTACTACTCGTAGTAGTTATATTGTTTTTTGTATTAGTGTCTTTTGTGGTGACCGTTTTCGGTTTGTTTTGAAACCGTTTTCGGTCACTAGACAAACCGTTTTCGGTTTCTTTTGTGACCGTTTTTGGTTTGTTTTCCTCTTCTGGTAGTGACCGTTTTCGGTTTGTTTTGGAACCGTTTTCGGTCACTTTTGGTTTTCTTGATACCCATTCATGAAGAGATAAATTAGGGCCAATTTGTTTGCCTTGTTGGACAATTATTTTGCGCTCTTTTAGCTCACGGATATCGCTGTGAATATGAGTAATACTGCCTTTGTAATGTATGGCTTCTTTAATTTGCTCAGCAGCAACCCAGTCTAGCTCTTTGTGAAAGCCTATCGTTTTACGAATAATCACAAGCAAAACTCTATTCTGGCGTCGTGTAATGTCCGCTGTATAAAGCTGCTCGTACAACGAGTTGTCTATTGAAATAAATCCTTTTACTTTTTTTGGTGGCTCTGACTGTTGAGACTCTAATTTTTCAGTGTCTTTTGTGCCTGGAAAGGTAATAATTTTGCTTTCTTCGGCATTTACATGCATAATATCTACATCCTTTGGTTGTTAAAAAAACTGCTTCGCTTTGACCGGTAAAGCAGTTTTTTTATGCCCGAAATAAACCTTTGCTAAACTACTGCTAGAAAATTCAGCACGTAAAAATACCCTGCCAGCAAAAACCAATTAATTGCTAGCTACTAAATTAGGATTTAATAAATTTTATTGAGCCTAAGCCCAGTTAATTAATTACGGCTAAATTACCCAGATTGAGATTTTGGATAGATACACTGTGGATTCATTTTCACTACTTCCATATCAGCTCTCCTTTTGTATTAGATACTGTACACTCGTACAGCAACACAAAGTCTAATGACAAAACTGCATGGTTTAGGTATATTTTCCCCATACAACAAGGCGTTAGGATTGAGTGCTTTTACTCCTTTTGCCCTCATTCCAGGCTGCATGTCATAAGGCATCACCCCCCTAGTGCTTTGTTGATTCGGGTTTATTAGTTGGCCGGGACTCCTTTGGAGTTCCGGTCTTTTATTGTCGTATTTTTATGCATTCATGACATAATGTCATATATTTAAAATACGTTAGTCAGGTTAGCAGCCTAATAATTACAAAGCAAGACTTTAATGTAAGATATGAGTGAACTCTGGGAAAGAATACGAGCGGCAAGAGCCAGTGCCAGCTTGACTCAAGAAGAGATGGCAGAAAAGCTAGGCGTTGCTCGACCTACTATAGGCGTATGGGAAACACCAGACCCAAGTAAGCGTTCAAAACCTAGAGAAAAAATGTTAAGAAGAATAGCTGAAGTCACTGGTGCACCCTATAAGTGGCTAGTTTCAGACAACTCAGAAATTGACCCAGAGTTTATTCTTCAAAACCCTGACCTGCAAAGTAAAAATTTAGAACATCGACTTAAAACTCAAAGACAAAGCAATAGAAAGGACCTAGAAAGAGCCTTACTTGAACTCCACACTATGGTGATTGAAGATACTATCAGTTACGATGATGCTGAAGTCATTATTGCATTAGTTAGTGCAATTAAGGGTAGAGTGCACAAGCAGTAACCTACTTTGAATTAGTCTCGACCTAATCTGACATTTACTTCTTGCATAAGAGAGAGTTACCCGCTTTTCTTAAAGGCATCATCATCTTTAAATCAAAGCACAAAGGTAACTCTCAATGATCCATACTAGCAACCCCATCATTAAACACAAAGTTGGTTTATTAAATCTTGCAGAAGAGCTTGGTAACGTTTCTAGAGCCTGTAAAATTATGGGTGTATCGCGTGATACGTTTTATCGTTATCAAGAGCTTGCTGAGGAAGGAGGGGTAGAAGCGCTTGCTAACCAAAGCAGAAGAACACCGAACCTCAAGAACCGTGTTGATGATTCCACTGAGAATGCAGTTGTTGCACATGCTGTTGAGTACCCTGCTCATGGGCAAGCAAGAACAAGTAATGAGCTTAGAAAACAAGGTGTATTCGTTTCAGGAAGTGGTGTTCGATCTATTTGGCTAAGGCATAATCTAGAAAATTTTAAAAAGCGATTAAAAGCCTTGGAAGAGAAGGTGGCGCGTGAAGGTATCATTCTTTCGGAGTCGCAAGTCATTGCTCTTGAAAGAAAAAAACAGGATGACGAAGCCTGTGGTGAAATAGAAACCATGCATCCTGGTTACCTTGGCTCTCAAGATACGTATTATGTCGGCAATTTAAAAGGCGTAGGACGTATTTATCAGCAAACGTTTATTGATACTTACAGTAAAGTGGCTTTTGCTAAGCTCTATACCACTAAGACAGCGATCACTGCTGCTGATATGTTAAATGACAGAGTATTACCCTTCTTTGAGGAGCAGCAATTACCGATGTTACGAATATTAACCGATAGGGGGACAGAGTACTGTGGGCGTGTTGAAGACCATGATTATCAGCTCTATCTGGCAGTAAGCGATATTGATCACACTAAGACAAAAGCGAGGTCACCACAAACCAATGGTATTTGTGAGCGATTCCATAAAACGATTTTAACTGAGTTTTATCAAGTTGTTTTTAGGAAAAAGCTCTACACGACTCTTGATGAACTGCAAAAAGATTTAGACGATTGGACAAATTACTATAATATTAAACGAACCCATCAAGGTAAAAAATGCTGTGGACGAACTCCAATGCAAACATTACTGGATGGTAAGTCGGTTTGGGCGGAAAAGAATTTGGCTCAAATCTAAACTGACAGATGCCTGTAGAAAAGTGGGTAACTGTACGATCAGGTCTGAGCCACTACACCTACTTGTTACCCAGGACTCTTGCTAAAACGACAATTGCACTTATTTCATCAGAATTGAGTTCATCATTCACAACCATTGCATATAGATCTTGCACTGCCTTTTTAGCCTTTTCTTTCTGCTCTTGACGCAAGCTTAATACTTCCTTTTCTAACTCACTCTCTATATCCAAGTAGCGATTATCATGTACTTGTTCAGATCTTGACTTTAACCAATTTAAAGAAACGCCTGTTGCTTGACTGATTTTGTGTAAGTTTGCTTTTCTTGGCTTTAACCTCTTGGTTGGATCTTTCGATTCCCACTGGCATACAGTAGCCCTATTAACACCACACATTTCAGCCAGCTCTTCTTGAGTTAGCTCAGCCCTAACTCTAGCCTCTTTGATCTTTTCAAATAAGTTAATCATTACTCGCTTGCCCAAGGTATTAGGAAAAATATTCTAACATCACCTCAAATCCTATTGTAACAGCAACTTATAGCTCCCCACACTAAAACCTTTCATATTTCCATATTATAATCTTGCAATTTTCCATATTTATATATATCTTGATAGTTAGCTTCTTGAGGACATTGCTATGGACGGCAACACTATCACAGACGGAACTTGGAATGCTCACTTAGAAAATCCGTATCTAGCTCCACGCGAAACATTGTACTGCTTAGGGCTTCTATCCGGTAAGACTGATAAGACAATTGCTCGTGATCATGATATTGAACCTCAGTCAGTGAGCAGCAGAATAAAAAACGTACATTACAAGCTTAAAACTGCTAATCGAGCGCACCTGGTAGCCGAGTTAATACGGCTAAAAATCGTCACACTTAATGTTTCACCGATGGTGATGATGTTATTGGCTGTATTTGTTGTGAATAGCGTGCCTTTGCTAGTGAATGATAACCCTGATAAACCCCGGCAAGTCCGCATAGTACAACGGACTGGAAGACGGCCAGAGTATTTGCCGTTAGATAATAATATAAAAGGAGACGAGCTATGTATGAAGACGCAACTGTATATCAGTTAAAAACCAATGCTGATTATGTCGTAGAAATGTTATTAGGTGGGTTTGGAGAAGCTGCGTTTAAACCCTGTGGTAAATATGAAGAATTAAGCTACGGATTTGTACCAGTTAAAAAAGGCGATTATTTAATTACTCGTAAGAAGCAAGCATTGTTCAGAGTTAAATTAGAGAAAAAAATATTATCACCTGCTGTTTTAAGGAAGCATGTGGTTGAAGCAGTTGAAGATCATAAAGACCTGACTGGCGAACGGCTGTCAAAGCAGCAAGTTGAAGACTTGAAGCAGGAAATTAGAACCGGGCTACTTCCTCGGACACCAACGATAACTACAGTGGTTGAAGCGTACATTGATACTGAACGAGGCTGTTTAGTAGTTAACAATCATGATAAAGATGCCAATAAGATTTTGATACAGTTATTTATGCAAGCGCTGGGTAGTAGTTCAAGAGCTATTACGTTAGATACGGTGGCGGCATGACTATGGCTACCCGATTACCTCAGAACGAAATAATTAATAATCAGCAACTAAGGAGAAGAAAAACAGAAGCCGATTTGATGTGGGATAAAATAACAGAGGAGTATCAAACTAAATTAGCAGTCCATAATAGTTTACGTTGTCGTATGAGATACTTACTTGATAAAACTCTACATAAGTTATTTGTAGAACCAGCAACTTTTTAAGCTAATTAATAAATATTTTCTAATGCTCAATTTTGAGTCACGGCATCTTATTGCCTGGAGAAAGGAGATAATTAATGAATACCCAAACCATCATCAATCAACTTAAAGAGAAGGCTAGAGGTAGCTGGGAAGGAGAAGTCGGAGAAGACAGAGCAGTTAAACTTGAGTCCTTTTTGAATAAAATGCTTACCGAGTACTCAGAAAAACTTGGCTACTCCAAGTACGAAATTATCTCTGCTACCGAAAAGACCAGAAATTATTCAGCCATTAACTATTATCAAGAGGCAAACTTTCCCAGTCTAGAGGGTGTTGATGTATATGAAACACTAGAGGACTTGAAAGCTGCAATAAAAACAGTCGCTTTCAAGTGTCCCGCATGCAATGGTATTTCAACTAATCCTTATGAGTGTAATTCTGGTGTGAAGTCAAAAGAAGGGGAAGTATGTGATTGGAAGTCTTATGGTTTGTTTAGAACATTAGGGGAAGGCTACCGATTTACTATCAAAGAAAGCTTTTTAGAAAAACCAAGAATTGACGAAATATTTATGCCAATTGACCTCATTAAGTAGCTAATACTATCTATCATGGAGAAATTGACATGGAAATCAACCAAATGGAGCTAACCAAAAAGAATCTGAAATTATACGAAAAAGCAAAGCAATATATTGAGTATTACACTCTAGCCAAAAATAAAAAACCGACGCAGCTGCATATTACTAAAGAACAGTTAGAAGCCTTTAAAACAAACTTAATTAAATATAATTGCAAGCCGCCGTATACTATTAATGGTGTGCGGCTTATACCCTTAAACCAAGGAAGAAGCCAATAACAACCATGATCAATAACGAACTAGACCTACAACCATGGAAACCGCGAACCAGGGTATTTAACTATCGTCGTATTGGTGCTGATAAGAAGGAAAAAAGAGTCACTGAGTTTATTCTTGATCAATCGGCAGGCATTGCTAACCAAGCAATCATTAAAATGGCTACTTCAAATAAATTTGATGTTGAAAAATTGAGTGATGAAAATCGAAAGCTAGTTAATAAAATTTACCAATATATTGAAGTTTTTGAGGCGAATAAAGGTCGTAAGCCTCACTTTATTTGGCTTACGTACGATCAAATAAGAAGAATTAAAAGTGATTGCAAAAAAGCAGGAATGCCACCCCCTAAAAATTTTCGCGGAGTAATGTACACGCACTACTTAGGAGCTGTTTAACTATGTTGACTGTAACACGACGAGTCGGTGAGTCGATAAAGATCGGTGACTATCGACTTATATTGAGAGCGAGGACAGTAGGTGGTGTTACGCTCACCACTATTCACCGTGGGCATATTAGTATCAAAGAGGTTGAGTTTGGACACCCCCTTAAACTTGATCATGAAATCACTGTTTACCCTTACCCTCCTAACAAGGAGGGAATATCGAAACTTTTTCGCCAAGCAAAAATAAGCGTGAGTGCACCAGAGCATATAAAGATAGTCCGTGATGAGACAGAAACTGGCTTTTGTAGGAGGAATAGTAATATTTCAAGACAGTCGTTCATCGGGGTAATGAGTTAAGGAGGGTACCGTGCTTAAGTGGATAAGAGCTACCAAATATCGGCAATTATTCAACATAAGCGTTAATGAGTTTAATCAACGTAGAAGCAAAGGAGAATGGTTAGCAGAACGGGAATATCGGAAAGCTGCAGATGGTAATTTTTGGGTAAACCTTGCCTACCTTTATGAGTTTACTGACCACAAAATACAGGGGCTAGATCAAGATATGTTACAGTGGGTTAAGCTAAACAAATATTATGACTTATCTGGTGATACTGCTAATGCCTTCTATCACAAAAAGAGTAAAGGCATTTGGAAAGAAGGTTGCGAATATCGCAAAGCTGCTGATGGCGTTATTTGGATAAACCTTAAAGAAGTCAATAATTTTGCAGCTAAAAGTATTTACAAATATAGATAATTTACTATGAATGACATCGAAGAAATCATCAAAAATATCGAAGTTCCATCAGGACTGGAGCTTCGAGTTCTTAAATCTACCGTCAGTTGCAGGATTTATTTTTCATACAAAGGAGTCAAATGCCGCGAAACTATTTCCTGTAGAAAAATTCCTAAGATTGAAACACCAACTCATAAGAAACATTTTGCCAGCGATATCAAGAAAGATATTGCCTATGCTGACAGTAAGCGAGGGTCAATAATATACGAAATTCAGCGTCGAACATTTAAATACTCCAACCACTTTCCTGACTCAAAGCGATGCACCCTATTCGGTGAAACATACCATGACAGTGTTACTGTAGGAGACTTGCTGGAAGAGTACTTGCAAAAAGTTGATAAGCTTAAGGAGAGAAGTACAGCTCGAAATTACAAGAAAGCTATTACAGGTCAACTTATGCCCTACTTCCGTGATACGCCAGTTCAGGAGCTAAAGCCAAAACACATAAGGGAATGGATGTATAACAAAAGCTTGTCATGTAAACGCAAAACAATTGTTAACAACCTAATCCCCCTTAAGCAAATACTTAAGCAGGCAGTAGCAGATAAAGTCATTCTCCGAAGTCCCCTAGATGACATCGATATTGACCAGGAGATAGTCAAGGAGGCCAGAGAGAGTGAGTATGAATGCGACCCATTCAATATTCAGGAAATTGAGCAAATCTTATCCCATATGGATGGCCAGGTTAGAAATATTTTTACAACAGCCTTCTTTACTGGCATGCGTACGAGCGAACTGATTGGGCTTACTTGGGAAAAAGTACACTTTAGAGAAGGCTATATTCTGGTAGACCAGGCTAAAGTTGATGGTGTTATGAAAGGCACCAAAACTGGCAAGAAAGGCATCCGCAAGGTGATCATGTTAGAACCTGTGGTCAAAGCTCTGGAGGACCAGGCTAACTACACTCTTAACCAAGATGCCTTTGTATTCCACCACCCTACCCAAAATAAGCCATGGGCAAATGATAAGCAGTTAAGGATGACAGGCTGGATGCCAGCTATTAAAAGGTCAGGTGTGCGATATAGAAACCCTTACCAAACCAGGCATAGCTATGCTTGTCTTATGATTGCTCAAAATGAAAACCTATTCTGGCTTGCTGGACAGCTTGGTCACCGGGGTATAGAAATGCTCAACAGGCACTATGGCGCATTTATTGAGCAAAGTGGAGAAAGGTATCGGCCAAAGCAGGGGTTCGCAGGTGTTACAGCAAAATTATTTTAACACTTTAGATATTAATAAATAAAAACCCAGCCATAATTAGCTGGGTTTAGAAAAGTTTGCTTTAAGACTACTGGCTATCATCGATTACTTGGTTAATTTTATATTGCAGATAAATAGAGGTGAAAAAGAAGGTTAATATTCCACCTATCCAGTATTTACTACCTTTAGCTATATTTCCAACTTCATGCAATCTATTCCTTATTGCATATATCCACACTAACCCCAATATGGTTGCAGCAACAGTCATTACGAGAGACACCAGGTCCACAGCAGGATCAACTGTCTCTCCAACAGCACCCACATAAAAACTAAGCAAGGTATTTACTATAAATAAGGAAATTACTGTATTTGACAACCATGGCGCTATTTTTCTGTCGCAAATTCTATTTATAACTACTGTACGTTTATACATCCAAATATAATAGTAAATACCAAATGTAATAACGGATAACAAAAACACCCACCAAGCACTAAACCTTGGTAACTGAGAGAAGTCACCAATTTTGGTAGAACTGGTTTCTAAATCTGCATTTGGAACTGCGTATGGGGTTTGATCAACACTCATAAAAGAACTCCAGGTTATAACTAGCCAGATTGAAAGAACTATCGTGCTAAGTAAGATGGAGCGAAATACTAACAACTGTTTAAAATTTAATCAACGCGTAACACAAAATTTAACCGACCTTTTTGCCCTATAGTTGTTATTATAATGGGTAGGGATTGATATAAACTTTAATGAATTCAATAGGTCAGTACAGGTCTGAATGCTATAAGAAGGAGAAATTGCCTGCCCCAGATTTCACCCAAATGTTACAGTCATGCTCTAAATAACTTTATAGAATAACAACTTGCATTTTTATTGCATCAGGTTCAATTCCCGCCGCCTCCACCACTTTTACACTTCTCAAAATCTCATAAAGTCTTTAAATATCAAGCACTTACCATCTCACCCAAAAGTCTTACCGGGTGAGATTTTGTGTGTGCTTGGGGACCAAATTCACACGAAATTCACACGAGAAATACACTCAACCAATAACTAGCTAGAGTAAAAGCTTGGATTTATATGCAAGAAAAGAATAGAGCTATCTCCGAAAGCAAAAAGCTTAAAGCTTTTCACTCCCAGGGGATTACGTTAAAAGGTATTAATACCTTCTACGTTGAGGACGACTATTAGTTTTAGGCTGCGCTTGATTAACTTTGATATTACGACCTTGCAAAGAACTTCCGTTCATTCCTTTGATGGCTGCATCCGCTTCAGAGTTATTCTCCATTTCAACAAAACCAAACCCTTTAGACTGACCTGAGTCACGATCAGTAATAAGGTCCACAGTCGCTACAGTACCATAAGCTGAAAAAGCTTCTTTCAAATCATCGGCTGTTACACTATAAGACAGGTTGCCAACGTACATTTTCATAGATGTCTCTCTTTTTAACGTGTGTTGATAGAAAGTACTCTACCAGCAACCAACCACACAAATTGCTTGATAGAGAATATCTATTGTAGACTGGTTCATGGAACAACAAAGTATTGCAGCTGAATGACTTTGGATAAGAGAAGCTAGCGGTATGTTCGCTAGTTCGTATCAAGACAGGAGTCGCAAATGAACATAGTCAAAGGCCAAGAGTAACAGGTTTTAGCCAGAATAGCTTTCTTCTAATTTTTTCGTCATCTCCCTCCTCTAACAAACTGACCAAACACTAGACTAAGTTTATGTACACACAAAAAAAAGATCAAATAAAAGCCAACCTTACAAAAACTTGTTGATAGTATGAAGTTCAGTTATTTTTACAATATACAGTCAATGTAGTGCAACTCAGTGCTAAGATATGTACAAAGTACCGATGTTAGATGCTTCCAGTACACATCGGTATAAATTTTGATTACAAAAGCAAGGATGCCTATTCCTTCAGGCGGTAAGTGAGGGCTATGAAATGATTATTGACTTCGTTAAATACAAAAATAAAAAAGTCGCAAAGGAAGTTGAAAGTCAAAAACAAAATTCTGATACCTTTATCCCTTCAGAACCCATAACTAAAAATGGGTCACTCCTAGAAGACCCAAACTATGCTGAGTCTTTTCAAACGTTACTGAATAAAGCAAACAAGTTAGACTGGTAAAAACTTATTTAGCCATAAGCCATGGATGGTTTATAAATGGAACAAGCTAAAATAAGCTCAGAAATCGTAACAGAGAAAAAGTCAAAAACACCATACGAACAAATAGGTGAACGATTTTCTAAGGAAATTATTATTGCACTCTGTGGTGCAATAGGCTCAGGAGTTAAAGAGGCTGATGAGACTTTAGAGCGTACTTTACAAAAAAATCATGAGTATGAAACCCAAAGGATAAAGCTGAGCGATCTTATTCGCCAGTACGCCCCAAGTAAAGCTAACCTTGAAAAATTAGATGGTTTTGAGTATTACGATAAACTACAAGATGCTGGTGACCAACTTCGAAAAACTAAAGGAAATCACTTTTTAGCAGAGCTAGCAATCGGTAATATTGCAATAATCAGGCAAGATAACAATAAAAATCCAAATGAACATAGGGTTGCTTACATTATCAACCAAATTAAAAATCCTGATGAAATTGATCTCTTAAGACTTGTATACCCTAACAATTTTTATTTGATCGGTATCATAAGAACAGAGGCTGATAGAAAAAGAGCTTTAGAAGATTCTGGAATTAAAGACTCAAATGATATTAACAAATTAATCAACAAAGACAAACTACAAAAGGAATCATATAGCCAACGAATTGTTGACTGTATTTATAAGTCCGACTTTATAATTGATAATACAAACAATAATACTGTCGTAGAAAATCTTATTCACCGTTTTTTAGCCTTAGTTCATGGAAAAAATAATATAACTCCTACTTTAGATGAAGTTGGAATGCATGAAGCCTACAGCGCATCATTAAACTCATCATGCTTATCTAGGCAAGTTGGAGCAGCAATTATGGATAGTGATGGTAATATAGTATCACATGGGTTTAACGATGTTCCAAAATTCAATGGAGGATTATATTCATCATATTTTCATGACCAACAAGAAGACAATCGATGCTTTAACTACCGAAACAAAATTTGTCACAATGACCAACACAAACAAAATATAAAAAAAGATATCAGCAAAATAATTAAGAAAGAATTTGAGTTAGATGATGACAGATCGAATTCAATTGCAGAAAAAATATATAAAGAATCAAAACTGAAAGATTTAACTGAGTTTTCAAGAGCAGTACATGCTGAAATGGCTGCAATA